>CAMLNK010000058.1 GCA_946481035.1 uncultured Dyadobacter sp.
ACCAGCAGCAGTGAGCTGACAAGGTCAACTTTCTTACCGGTAGCCACCGAAACCGGTTCGAAACGGAACTTGATCGTGTGCTTGCCCGCAGGTACGCGCAATGCACGCAGTACGTAGTTGGCACGCAGCATATCGGCCGGTTTATCGTCGATCGTCACCTTCCATTCGTCACGGACATTATAGTATATTTCCGAGAATACTGCCAGGCCGTCGCCATTTGAATTCGTTTCATAAACCAGCTCATTCGGTTTGTAGGAAATGAGGCTGATTTTGGCTGTGGAATCGGTTGCTATTTTGAGATCACCCAATTTCGAAGCGAAACGCTGGTCGATTACCGCCTCTTCACGCAGGTTTACCGTGCGCAGCGCCGCCATTTCAGCATCGGCGTTCGGCACGACTTTATAGGATTTTACGAACCACGCGTGTCCGTAAGCCTGCGGGTTAGGCTGTGCTACTTTGTTACCCTGCTGATCCGCTGTGATGAAGTATTTCGCATTCAGCATGTTCAAAACCTCCATATTCGGCTTCTCGGTAAAGAACTGATTTTCAAATAGCTCCTGATAGCGACGCATTTTGGCTGCGTGGTATCCGCCCAATGATTTATGGAAGTAGGATGCCTGTGCGCTGTTGAACGGCCCGCCCTGGGAAGCCACGTCGTACACACGGTAGTCCGGATCGGTGTCGCGCAGGATCTGTTCGTCGGCCGGTGACGGCGTAGTAACTCCCTGAGCCACATAAGCGCTCACAAAATCCTCGTTATTGAGATACCTTTTATCGACCCCAAACAAATCAAAAATGATCAACACGAGCAACGCGCTGTAAAACACCATTGATTTCAGCTTATCCTGTGCGTAGAACCACACCAATGCAGCGGCCAATGCAATGAATATCAATCCGCGGATCGCGTCGCTCTTCATGAGGCCTTCGCGGTCCTGGACGATGGAATTGAGCAATTGCTGGCCAAACTCCTGGTTTTGCGTCATTTGTGAAAACTGCTGCGCGATGGCCGGGTCGTTCACGCCCTTAAAGCTAAAAAACAACCCAGGTAACAATGCCATGATCAACATCAGGCCTCCGGTAATGGCTACCGATATCAGGAAAGGCTTCTGCAAGTCTTTTGCAGCAATCTTTTTCTGAGCAATCGCCGATAGCGCCAGAACGCCCACGAGCACCATCAGCAGCTGAGCCAGCGAGATCACCATCGTCATCGCACGAAACTTGTTGAACATCGGGAAATAGTCGAAAAACAGGTAGTTAATCCCTGACAAACTGCTTCCCAACGCCCAGATCACATAGAGTACCACTACGCCCGCTGCCCAGTATTTCAATGGGTTTTTAACAATAAACAACCCTAGTACGAACAGGAAGAATACGATGGCTCCGATGTAGTTCGGCCCACCCATAATGGGCTGAGCTCCCCAATAAAGCGGCATCTGTTGAACGACATTCTGGGCTGTGGCAGCGTCGATACCACGGCTTGTGAGTGTTTTATACGTTTCCGATGTATTCGAAAGAGGCCCGTAGTTAGCCCCGCCATAAGCATTCGGGATCACCAGTGTAAGCAATTCGCCTACGCCGTAGCTGTATGTAAATGCATATTCCTTATCGAGTCCGTCGCCTTTCTGCGCATCGGCCTTCTTCGCACCGGTGGTAAGCTCCGATTTGCCGCGGATCGTCTCCTTGGTATAATCATAAGCGTTCCAAAGCCGTGTCGTATGCGTTCCAACAGCCACTACCGCCGCCAGCGCAAGCCCGCCAAGTATCAAAACCAGGTCTTTTGCAAGGCCTTTTTTAAGCAAAGCAATACTTTCCATAATCACCAGTATCACAATGCCGATGCCCAGGTAATAGGTAATCTGTACGTGGTTGGCATACAATTCCAGCGAGAGGAACAATGCGGTAAGCGCCGCTCCGGCCAGCCAATTCCGCCGGAAAGCCAGAATCACGCCCGCGAGCACACCCGGTGCGTACATAATCGCGATCACCTGCGAAATGTGCCCCGCTTCCAGGTTTATCACATTGAAACAGGAGAACGAGAATGCCACCGCGCCGATCGCGGCGAGCCAGCCGCCCGCCCCGAGCACCAGGAACAGCACATAGGCGCTCACCATGCCGATCAGAAAATAGTTGGCCGGCGCCGGAAGCAGCTTGTTCACCCCCTGCCCGATCTTCGTCGAAATACTCGTGGGATAATCGGCTGCAACGAGGTACGACGGCATCCCGCCGAACATCCCGTTGGTCCACCACGACCATTCGTCGGCCTGTTTATTATAATTCATCACCTCCCGCGCGGCTCCCTGTGCCTGGATCTCGTCGGTAGCGCTGAGCTTCTTGCCTTGCAACACCGGTGAAACGTAAGCGACGGACAAGATCATAAAGCCGATGACAGCCACCAGGTGAGGCCAGAGACGTTGCCAGGAGAACAGATTTTTCATTTTGGTAATATTAAGCTACGGGTTGATTTCGGATGAAAGCGGTACCGGCCCCGGTCCGCCCTAAATATGACTTTTCAAACAGTAATAGTAGCAACGAATGGCGGTCAGGGGATATTAAATTTCCATTAACCGGCGCAAATATATGAGTATTGGTATATGTTTGAGATGCTAAAAACGATTCTTGTTCCGGCATTTTTTTAACATAATTAAGAATCAAGGCATCTATTTTAAGAAAATACCGGATAAATTTGCGGAAATTGCACCTTTAAGGTTCAAATTGGAGCTGTACATAGAAAGAATAGAAGTAACCCGAAATTATTAAATGAAACGAATTGGAGTTTTTACCTCAGGAGGAGATGCCCCTGGTATGAACGCCTGCATCCGGGCGGTAGTACGCGGAGCATGCTACCATGGTATTGAAGTATTTGGAATCAGAAGAGGATATAGCGGAATGATCGCCGGAGACGTCTACAAGATGGAATCTCACTCGGTCAGCAATATAGTTCAAAGAGGAGGTACTATCCTCAAATCGGCAAGAAGCAAGGAATTTATGACCCCCGAAGGCCGCAAGAAAGCACATGACAACTTGCAGGCACTCGGCATCGAAGGACTCATCGCGATCGGCGGTAACGGTACGTTCACCGGCGCGATGATCTTTGGCAACGAGTACGGTATCCCTACCGTAGGCGCCCCGGGAACGATCGACAACGACTTGTACGGAACCGACTACACCATCGGGTTCGATACCGCGGTGAATACTGCTTTGGACGCAATCGACCGTATCCGCGACACCGCCAGCTCGCACGACCGTATTTTCTTCATCGAAGTAATGGGCCGCGACTCGGGCTATATTGCCATCCAGTCGGGTATCGCAGGTGGTGCGGAACTTGTAATGGTTCCCGAAGTATTGACGCCGATCTCCCAGGTTGTGGAAACCCTCAAACAGGGATGGAGCCGTTCGAAATCTTCTTCGATTATTATCGTGGCGGAAGGTGACGAAGAAGGCAGCGCGCAGGAAGTAGCCGACAAAATCAAGGTTCAGGTGGATGAGAATGCGGATATCCGTGTAACCACCCTCGGCCACACCCAACGCGGAGGAACACCGTCAGCCTACGACCGCATCCTGGCAAGCCGCCTTGGACTCGGCGCATTGGAAGGCCTCATCGCGGGACAGAAGAATGTCATGGCCGGTATCATCAATAACGAGCTGGTTTATACTCCTTTTGAAGACACTATCAGACTTCCTAAGCCTATCAACGAGGATTTGTTGAGAATGGTGAAGATCCTGAGTGTATAACACAGGCAAGGTTTAGCAGTAACCCACTGCTTTGTAGGCCACAAGGCCTATGAATTCATGCCACAGCATGCAAAAGTACGCGAACGCATCGGGGTCCGGTATAAGCTTTTGAATAACAAACCGGTTATACCCCCCACGAAAGTCGGCCGGGAAAGGGTCTGTTTTGATTCCCACTTTTTCGAAACACCCGGCCGACCGGCGCATGTGAAATGCGGAGGTAATCAGCAGGTATTTCCCGGTAGGGAACATTTTTTTCAGGATACGCCCTGAGAACACGGCGTTTTCCCGCGTATTACGCGCCTTCTCCTCAAATAGAATATCCTTAGCGGGAACGCCCCAGCTTACCAGTAATGCGGCCGCTTCGCGCGTTTCGCCCAGCTTTCTGGCCATCTGCATTTCCGCGCTCGTTCCCGTGATCAATATCTTCCGGATTTTACCGTGTTTGTAAAGCAGATAAGTTTGCAGAATGCGGTCGCCCTGATTGCCTAGTGCCGGATGGTCCTGCCTTGGCGTACTGGTATTGATCAGCCCGCCCGAAAGCATAATCCCTACATCATAAGTCCCTTTTACTTCGGCGAGGTTAACAAACCTGTATTCCCACGCATTGATCGCCTTCGTAACCAGGTACGAATTGGACGCGAGCAGCAGCAGCACCACTGCCAGGCCCACCGCCTGCTTCCGCCGCCGGTTGTTTTTTGTCAAAAAAGAATAGATAAGTATAAACAACACAATGCTTAGCGGCATTATGAGGAAGTCGATTGCTTTGGAGAGAAAATAAAACATTTGAATAAGAACCCTGCTGATGTTAGCGTTTTGAAGTTAATTTTACAGACTTCAAAATTTGAAATAATCCAATAAACAGCTTTAAAGCAAACTTTCCGTAGCCTGATGAGAGATTATACCCGCACTTACCTATTGCTAGTACTGGCCGTTCTCGGTCTTTGTTCCACTACTTGCGCCCAGGGCTACCATATCGAGGCGACCATTAAGGGTATGCGCGATTCGTCGTTCGTCATCGGGCATTACAACCGGAATGCTTCGCAGTTCGTCCCGAAGGACACCGCTAAGGCCGACGCAAACGGGAAGGTCGTATTCGAAGGCAAAACGGCGCTCCCGGGCGGTCTTTACGTGATCCTCTTCCCCGGTAACCAGAAGATGATCGAGCTTATCTATTCAGGTAAGGAAAACAATATCGCGCTGGAAGCCGACACGGCCGACGTGAATACCTCAATTCAGATAACCGGCTCCAAAGAAAACCAGCTTTTCTACGATTATCGAAAAGAATTAGCCAAAGGCAGCAAAGAAATTGAAGTGCTCGGCAAGCAGTCCACCCCTGAGGCGCAGGCGCGTATCCGGACGATTCAGGAGGGATTTGGTACTTACCGCAAGAAATTGCTATCCGAAAATGCAGGAAGTTTCACTTCGCAGTTGCTCAGGATGTCGGCCGACCCCGAAATTCCCGCAGCGCCGAAATTAGCCAACGGTAAAACCGACTCGATGTGGGTTTTCAATTACTACAAGGCGCATTACTGGGACGCATTCGATTTCTCCGACCCGCGCATTATGAATACTCCGTTCCTCGAACCTAAAATGGAACGGTACTTCAAGAATCTGGTGGTCCAGGTACCCGATTCGATCATTAAAGATGCCGATCTGATCGTCAAGAAAGTTTCAGTTAACAAAGATGTAAAGGCCTGGACGGTGTATTACATTACCAACCAGTACGAAAACCCCAAAACGGTGGGAACTGAGGCGGTTTGGGTTCATATGGCCAACAAATATTACCTCTCCGGCGAAATGGGTATTTCGGAGGAGGTTAAAAAACGCATCGCCGAAAAGGTGGTCACGATGAAGGATTTGCTGGTGAATAAAACTTTCCCCGCATTAACCCTGACCGACCCTGCCGGCAAAAAAGTAAGCGTACAGGCCATCGACGCCAACTATACCGTGCTGTTCTTCTTCGCGCCCACCTGCGGGCATTGCAAGGAAGCTTCGCCGGTCCTGAAAGCGTTTTACGACAAAAACAAGGCTAACGGCATCAAGGTTATGGCCATTTCGACCGAGCACAATATAGAAGAATGGAAGTCATTCGTAAAAACATACCACCTGGAAGAACTGATCAATGGCTACGATGCCCTGAACCAGATCGATTTCAACCGGAAGTTTGATGTGGTAACGACGCCTACGATCTACATTTTGGATAAAAACAAAAAGATCATCGCCCGCAAAATGCCCGTAGAGCAGTTGGAGGACTTTTTGAACTACTACCAAAACAAAATGGCCAGAAAACTCTGACCATTTCACTAGTGCTATTTTAAACTCGCTTTTAGAGGAATGCTACGCAAATGGGCAGCTTCACGGCAATGCTTTCCTGCTTGAACGTGAACTTGCCCGTTGCCGCATCCACATCGTACACCACGAGGTTGTCCGAAGCCTGATTGGCGACGATCAGGAACTTGCCCGTCGGGTCGATGTTGAAATCCCGCGGGGTAGCGATCGATTTCGTCTGCTGATCCACCATTTCCAACTCGCCATTTCCCAGTATTTTGAATGCGGTGATCGAATTGTGCCCCCGGTTTGAAACATATACAAACTTACCGTTCGGGTGCAGATGGATAGCGGCGCTCGTATTGGCAGGTCCTGAATAGTCGGCTGGGATCGTCGGATAGGTCTTGATGGCCGTAATCACCCCTTTTTTATCGATCGAGCAGGCCGTCACGGTTGCATCCAGCTCGTTGAGCAGGAACAGTCGCTTGCCTGCGGGATGGATGATCAAATGGCGCGGACCGGCACCGGCTTTGCCTGAGAAAAACGGCTGGGCCGCATTCGGCGTCAGCTTTCCGGCATTAGCGTCGATGCTGTAATTCATCACTTTGTCGCTTCCCAGATCCGTCACATACACATATTTACCATCCGGGCTTGCCGTCGCGAAATGTGCGTGCGCTTTTTCCTGGCGTTTGACATTAGGGCCCGTGCCGGTATATTGTTCTTTATAAACGGCCGCACTCAGCTTCCCATCGGCATCGATGTTATAGGCTGAAAAGCTGCCGCCCCCATAATTGGAGACAAAAGCCATCTTGCCGGTCGGGTGTACCGAAACGTGGCACGGCCCCATACCTTCGGAAGATTGGCTGTTAAGAAATGCCAGTTTCCGGTCGGCGCCGATGGCATAGGCCGACACTTTGTTATCCGAACCGATCGCATACAAATTCCGCTTGTTGGGTGAAATGGCCACATAACCCGGCGCGACGGACTTGTTAATCGTGTCTATCAACGTTATCTGCCCCGAAGCAAGGTTCAGTTCGCACCGCGTGATCGAAGAATTCGCGCCTTTGTCCTGCGTGCCTACATAAAAAGTAATGTTCCTGTCCTGTGCGAAGGCCCGTAAACCCGCCGAAAGCAATGCAATGGATAACAGCAGTTTTTTCATTGTTTGTGTTTTAGATGAATCCCCTCAATGTTTGAGAAAGGGAGGCAAAAGGCTTTTTTAATGTTATTTTGCCAGATAAGTGTCATTAAAATCAAACCAGAAACCCATGAGCACCATTACCTGGCAGGAATTTGAGCAGGTCGACCTGCGCGCCGGAACCATCATACAGGTCGACGATTTCCCGAAAGCGAGAAAGCCCGCATTCAAGCTCCTGATCGACCTCGGCCCGGAGATCGGCATTAAACCGAGCTCCGCTCAAATCACAAAACGGTATGCCAAAGAGCAGCTACTGGGCAAACAGGTGCTTTGTGTGGTCAACTTTCCACCGAAACAAATCGCCGACTTTCGTTCCGAAGTACTCACCACCGGCTACGTACTGCCCGATGGCGAGGTGGTGCTCACAAGCCCCGATTTCCCAGTCCCGAACGGCACGCGGCTGGCATAACGGCCCGTTTCCACGAATCTTGCAAACCGCAGCCAGAATTGTGTAATGCTACCTGCAGAGTTGGATTTTATTTTTGTATACCAATTCTGAAAGACTATGGAAACGACAACAGATATAAAAAAAGCAACCCTCCCGGTCACCGGCATGTCGTGCGCGGCTTGTGCGGTGAGCGTGGAATCGATGCTGAGCCATACCAAAGGGATCACGAATGCCGCGGTGAATTATGCCAATCAGTCGGTATCGGTCTCCTACGACCCCGACCTTGTTGATCTGCCCGATATGGACCGCGTGCTGCAAAGCATCGGTTATGGGCTCATTATCGAAGAAAATGAGGAGGATGCGATCGCAGAGCAGGAGAAAATCCAGCAGGAACATTACCAGAAACTGAAAAACAAGGCCATTTACACCGGTATACTCACGGCGCCGGTGGTAGTGCTGGGGATGTTCTTCATGGATTGGGAATATGCCAACTACATGATGCTGGCCCTGACAGTGCCTGTGCTTTTTATTTTCGGGCAGGATTTCTTCATCAATGCCTGGAAGCAGGCCCGGCACCGCAAGGCTAACATGGACACGCTCGTTGCGCTCAGTACCGGCGTGGCCTTTCTTTTCAGCACATTCAATACATTCTTCCCCGGGTTCTGGCACGCGCGCGGCCTGCATCCGCATGTGTATTTCGAAGCGGCGGCTGTCATTATCTTCTTCATTCTGCTCGGCAAACTCATGGAAGAGCGCGCCAAATCGAATACTTCCGATGCATTGAAAAAGCTTATCGGCTTGCAGCCCAAGACCGTGAGAGTGTACCGCGACGACACCGAAATAGAAATACCGGCCCGCGAGGTAAGCCTGGGCGACGAGGTCATTATCCGCTCCGGCGAGAAAATCCCCGTCGACGGCAAAGTGGCCAGCGGCAGTTCGTTTGTAGACGAAAGCCTCATGACCGGCGAACCCATCCCGGCCGAGAAGAAACCCGGCGATAATGTCTTTGCCGGCACACTAAATCAAACGGGCAGCTTCACTTTCATTGCCGAAAAAGTCGGCAAGCACACCGTATTAGCCCAAATCATCAAAACCGTCCAGGCAGCACAAGGCAGTAAAGCCCCTGTTCAGCGGCTCGCCGACCGCATTGCCGGGATATTCGTTCCCGTCGTGATCGGCATCGCTATCCTCACATTTATCGCCTGGATGCTGCTGGGTGGTGACAATGCCATTACACATGCCATGCTTACGGCGGTTTCCGTGCTCGTGATCGCCTGCCCGTGTGCACTCGGCCTGGCCACACCCACGGCCATGATGGTAGGGGTTGGTAAGGGTGCCGAAAACAATATCCTGATCCGCGACGCCGAAAGTCTTGAAAAAGCCTACAAAGTGAATGCCGTAATACTCGATAAAACAGGTACGCTCACCGAAGGCCGCCCGCAGGTAACCGATTGGCAGTGGGTAAGTGCGCTCGGCGACCATGACATACATTTATCAGCAGTAAAAGCGCTGGAAGCGCGCTCGGAACATCCGCTTGCGCAAGCCATTGTCCAATACATCGAAAATGACCTAAAAACCGAGGTATCGGATTTCCAATCCATGACTGGTAGCGGTATCCGCGGCATTGCGAATGGTAGTGAGTACATTATCGGGACATTGAAATACCTCGAAAAAGAGCATATCCGCATTGCCTCCGAGCTTCAACCCGCCTACGAAGTGTTGACGGCCCAGGCTAAAACCGTGATCGGGATCGCCATCGACGGCCAGCATGCGGGGCTCGTCGCCATCGCCGACCAACTGAAACCAACCTCGCGCGAAGCCGTCGAAAAACTGCACGCACAAGGCATTGAGGTACATATGCTCACCGGCGATAATGCACAAACAGCCGCGGCGGTGGCCTCGCAAATCGGCATCGACAGCTATCAGGCCGAAGTGAAACCCGACGATAAAATGCAGTTTGTCAAAAAGTTGCAAGCCCAGGGGAAGACTGTCGCGATGGTGGGCGATGGTATCAACGACTCCCAGGCCCTCGCGCAGGCGGACGTGAGCGTGGCCATGGGTAAAGGCTCGGACATTGTCATGGACGTCGCCAAAATGACCCTCATCACCTCCGATCTGCTGGCATTGCCCAAAGCCTTAAAACTCTCCCAGAAAACCGTCGTAACCATCAAGCAAAACCTTTTTTGGGCATTCATTTACAACGTCATCGGCATCCCCATTGCCGCCGGTGTCCTGTACCCTATCAACGGCTTCCTCCTTGATCCTATGATCGCGGGAGGGGCAATGGCGCTCAGTTCCGTTTCCGTGGTGATGAATAGTTTGCGGTTGAAGGGGGCGCGGTTGTAAAAACGCGGTTGGTTTGATGGAATCCCAATTGTGCAAAAAATGCACAATTGGGATTTTTGCGAAATTCGGACACTCAGACTAATTGTTTTGATTAATCAGGCTGATCACCACTTTCACCATGATATCCTTTTCTGTCGGACTACTTTCGGCAATCATCAGGGTGAGCGCCACCAAAGCATTATCCGCAAGCCGCTTTGAGCCATCCGGTTTATAGAGAACGCTATTCCTTTCAAGAAACCATACGAAAATCAATGCAGCGATCCGCTTGTTACCATCCGTGAATGAGTGGTTTTTGATGATAAAATAGAGCAGATTCGCTGCTTTCTCTGACTCAACTTCAATTTTTCCTGTGTCGCGAAGCCTTTGATCAGGTAATCCTTTAAAATCCGGTTGGCCCAAATCCGGAACT
>CAMLNK010000059.1 GCA_946481035.1 uncultured Dyadobacter sp.
GCATTGCCGAATGACGTTAAAGCATTACTTAAATTAGTCGTCTTTAAGTTGCTGACTCCCAGTATATATGAAGCATACTGCGAAACAGAGTCTTTGCCATTTCCGATCGGCTTCAAGGAAGCAATTGCGCCCTCAAAGTTATTGCTGCGGAACTGCGCGTGCCCGTAATGCAATGCAACCGTAGGAGGTACCGTGCCAGGTCTCATGCGTTTGTAGCGCTCGTAAGCTTTCACTGCATTAGCATAGTCACCCTTTTCGTAATAAACCTCCGCCACATACAAAGCCACGTCGTCCAGCTTAGTATTTCCCCGCTGAGCGCCAAGGATTCGTTCACCGTATGCGAGAAGTTCATCAAACTTTTTAAGCTGGTATAACGAAGAAATGATCCAGTTGGGAGCTTCGTTCTTATAATAGGGATGCTCTTCGATCCGCTTGAAATCCTGATAGGCCTCTTCGAAGTTATTTTTCTGATAGTTGATTACACCGGCATAAAAAGAAGCATCGCCTGCATTTTCGAAACCTACCTCACTTTTCACCTGATTGAACAATGGCAAAGCCAGATCGGGCTGCTTGCTGTTATAATAGGACATCGCAAGCCGGTAGGTACTTTCCAGCTTCCCCGCCCCTGCCCCGGGCAAATTTACCGCCTTTTCGAGGTAGGTAATGGCCTTTTCATAGTTGCCGCTTTCATAATAGTATTTACCCAAATCACTGTAAATAAGCTGCGCTTTGGGGTGTTCGGCGTGGTTCTTGACAAACCTGTCAACCTGCACTTCGGCCTCGGGATAATTGAGATATAGCCCTGTTACAGCCACATAATATTCAGCCGTAACCTTATTATAGTCGCTCGTACTGAGCAACTTATCCTGCGTATTCAGGAACTCGCCGAATTCCTGTCTCGCAGCCACGTAATTGGACTTTGCATAATATTCGAGGCCGTTGCGAAAGTGTGCTTCCGGCTCCGTAATACTAAGCGTATTCTGGGCTACTACGGAAGACGCGCCTACACATACAAACATGCCGATGGTGGAGGCGCTGCGTTTAAAAACCATAGATACTGAGTTGGTGGAGTTTTGAATTAAGTTGTTGTGGTCTGCCATATCCTGACAAAAGAATATTCTGGTGCTCACTTACCGCTTAAAATTGTTTGCTATCTAACGAAAAGCATATTAAAACCGTATACGTGCGCGCGTCAGAAATGCGTTGTCTGGCCTAAAAAAGCACATTATGGCGTATCAGCGTATCATTAAAATCGGCGTGCATGGCGTCAAACCGATCGGCGATCGCCTGCGTGAACGCATCGTCCATACAGGCTTCCAGCTCGTCAGTCGACGCAACTTCGTAATCATCGATTTTGTAAGTTTGCTCATACATTCCCGACTCGATTTTAATAATGTACTTGCTGTTCCATTGGTAAAGACCGATTTTGTAGCGAGGGTTAGGGATGTCCTTGATGTACCTCATAACTGGTGTTCTTACTATTACTAATTATATGTTATTCAAATTCAATAATTTAATTCAGCTACTTTTTTTAGTACTAATTTTACTAAACTGTACAAGCCAGAGTAAGAAGGATGCTGCCGACTTTTTTCTGAAAGGCAACCAGGCTCTTGGTCAAAAGAACTATGCCGAAGCATTGAGGCTGTACGACGAAGCGATTGCCAAAAATGCAGATTTTTCGGACGCCTATCTCAACAAGGGGATAACTTTGTTGAAATTGGGCCGCGGTGAAGATGCCTACGAGATTTTGACAGAAGCGATCCGCATTGATCCTACATTGGCACAGGCAAATCTCGTTCGGTCGGAAGCAGCACTGGATTTGGGCCGTTTGAAGGAAGCCCGGGAGGATCTGGCGCAAATTGAAAAGCAATACCAGGACTCCACCCGCTTCCACCTGGTGAATGGCAACCTGCTCGACGCCCAAGGCAATTCCTCCCAGGCCATTCCCGAATACGACGCGGCGCTCCACCTGAACAAGACGAACGTTGAAGCTTATGTGAACCGCGGAGCCGTGTATTACCGGATGGGTTCCTATAATGAAGCAAGGCTGGATTTTGAAACGGCCGTAGCCTTGGACCCGGCTCAACCGCAGGCATTGAATAACCTCGGGCTCATTGCTTCGAAAAACAAACAATGGCCCCAAGCCATCGCATATTTCGACCAGGTGCTGGGCCGCGACCCGGCCGAACCCTATTCACTCAATAACAAGGCTTATGCATTGCTGCAAACCGGTAAGCCGGAAGAAGCCCGCGGACTGATCGAAAAGTCGCTGGATAAACTGCCAAAGAACGGGTATGCGCTGCGCAACCTGGGTATCTATTATCAGCAGAAAGGAAATGCCTCGGAGGCGCTGAATGCCTTCAATAAGGCCATTGAAATTGCCGAGCCTGTGGAAATGCTCTACGGGTTGGCCGGACAGGCTTACTACGCGCAAAAGAATACGGCAAAAGCGTGTAAAATCTGGAAGCAGGGAGCCGTGCTGAAAGACTCCCTGGCGACGGCCGAGGCCGCCAAATATTGTCACTAAACGAAACAGGGAGGCTGCTTAATGTGCCGCGCGTTTGAGCGCCTTCCAGGCCTTCGTATTTTCGAGGGGATCGGTGAACCCTTCCAGGAGGGCGATCCCGTCGAAATTCAGAAATTCCTGAATCACATTCTCCGTACCTCCGTCTCCCGAAACACGGAAATATGCAATTCCTGAATCCTCGCAGGTACGCTGCGCGGAGAATGCATGCCTGGTTTCAAAGAAAGTTTCCAGCTCCGGCAAACTTCCCGGGCCGTCGATCATCCGGAATATGTTCCCGCCCGCATTGTTCAGTAATACGATTTTCAGGTTCTGCGGCAGATTGTCGATCAACAAACCATTCCGGTCATAAAGGAAAGCGACGTCGCCTACGATCAATAGTGTTGGTTGACCATTCACCCTGGCCGCGCCTATTGCCGTACTTACACAGCCATCGATCCCGCTCGTACCTCTGTTCGCAAACACGCCCGACCAATCGTTTTCCGTCGCGAGTACATTGGCATAGCGCACCGACATACTATTGGCAATATGTAACTGAAATGACGTTTCTATATTCTTAAATACAGAATTTAACAAAGTTAAGTCACTGAACGGTGTTAGTTTTTTCAGTGTTTCATGCTTCTTTTGCCGCGCATTCAGGTCATTTTTTAACCATAATGAATGAAAAGAAGTATCATGTCCGAGGTCAGCATTCTCAACAAATGACTGATAATCAAGCCTCTCAAACAATTTTTCAAAAAACGCAGCTGCTTTTCCCGGGATGTCTCTCGTTACAGACTGGAAAGGATCAGCAAGAAATGCGTCTTCGCCGATGTGCCAGTGGTATTTCGGCGGATTTTTGCGGATAAACTGCTTGAATTCTTTCGAGAGAAACGACATGCCGAAGGTGATCAGTAGATCGGGCACGAGATTTTCGGCCTCCCTGGCACCCAGAAACAAGTCATGGTGGCGAATGAATTCATTACCCGACAAGTTCGCAATGCAGTCGCCGAGCACTGGGATCTGCCATTCCTCGGTAATGCGGCCCAATACCGCATTCAATGCGGCATCCGGCTTGCCCTGGCCGCCGGCAATAAGGATTTTCGGGGCATTCTCCCATTCGTCCAGCAACTCTTCCCACACATTCTGCGGCCATATTGTCTCATTTTCCTGCCTTTTGATGATCCTCACCTCCTGCGAAGTTCTGAAATCCTCTTGCGAAGTCGGGTAAAATGGCTCCCGGACAGGCACATTAATATGCACAGGGCCGTTTGGAGCAACAGAAGCGAGGTTAATTGCCTCGTTCATAATGCGGTTGATAGCCCATTGCACGTCTGAATGCTGGTAATCGGGTGAAACTTCGAAAGAACGCTTCACATGCTGGCCGAAAATGCCTGTCTGATAGATCGTCTGGCCATCGTATTGATGCTGCCATTCCTTCGGCCGGTCGGCAGTGAGCACCAGCAGCGGAATTTGCTGAAAAAAAGCCTCAGAAACGGCCGGAGCGAAGTTATAGGCCGCGCTGCCCGACGTACATATCAAAACCACGGGAGAATCGATTTGCTGGGCCATTCCGAGGGCAATGAAGCCTGCCGAGCGCTCGTCTATGCATACGTGCGCCTGGAAGCCTCCGTGACGCGCGAATGCGAGCGTAAGGGCGGCACTGCGCGAGCCCGGGGATATTACCACATGCCGGATACCCTGCTGGTAGCAGATCTCGGCCAGATCGATCAAAGGTTGTAAAATAGCCATAGCACAAATGAAAATAGCCTCCCGAAAGAGGCTATTTAAAGTAATTAGAAGGTTTGCATTTGAATATGCATTAACCCAAATAGGTTTTCAAAGCTTTGCTTCTGGAAACGTGGCGCAATCTGCGGATCGCTTTTTCCTTGATCTGACGCACGCGCTCACGGGTGAGGTTGAACTTCTCCCCGATCTCTTCCAATGTCATCGCATGCTCGCCATTCAGGCCGAAATACAGAGCGATTACGTCCGCTTCACGTTGTGTAAGCGTGCACAATGCGCGTTGTACTTCTTTGCGAAGCGATTCGTTTACCAGGCCGGAATCCGGTTTGTCTTCCAGGTCGTTTTCCAGAACGTCCAAAAGGCTGTTTTCTTCGCCTTGAACGAATGGAGCGTCCATTGACACGTGGCGACCGGAGATTTTCATCGTATCCACTACTTCCGAGGACGAGATTTCCAGTACTTCCGCCAACTCCTCGGGCGATGGCTCGCGTTCGAAACGCTGTTCCAGCTCAGAGAAAGTTTTTGAAATTTTATTCAAAGAACCTACACGGTTGAGGGGTAAACGTACAATACGTGATTGCTCCGCCAACGCTTGCAGGATCGACTGACGAATCCACCAAACCGCGTATGAAATGAATTTAAAACCTCTTGTTTCGTCAAAACGCTGTGCTGCCTTGATCAGGCCGAGGTTACCCTCGTTGATCAGGTCACCCAACGACAAGCCTTGATTTTGATATTGCTTTGCAACGGACACCACGAAACGAAGGTTCGCCTTCGTCAGACGTTCCAAAGCCAGCTGGTCCCCATCCCTGATTTTCTGAGCTAACGTCACCTCCTCATCCGGCGTTAGCAAATCCACCTTACCGATCTCCTGCAAATATTTATCTAATGACTGACTTTCACGGTTGGTAATTTGCTTACTGATCTTTAGCTGTCTCATCTATGTCTTTATTAAGTATGTTATATAACGACGTATTTACCGTTCCTACCTGTTAGAACACTCAATTAATCTTTTTTGTTCTCAGGCTTTGGTAACAATACTTTGCGTGAAAGGCGGTATTTGCCGGTTTTCTTGTCGATTTCGACGAGCTTCACCTGCACCTCTTCTCCTACTTCCAGAACGCCGTCCATTTTTTCGAGGCGCTCCCACTTGATCTCGGAAATGTGCAACAAACCGTCTTTGCCGGGGAGGAACTCAACGAACGCTCCGAATGGCATAATCGACTTCACTTTACCAGAATAGATTTCACCGATTTCAGGTACCAGAATGATGCCCTTAACCCGTGCAACTGCCTTATCCATGGAAGTCTTATCGGCAGAGAATATACTTACGAAACCTGCGCCGTCTTTCTCTTCGATAGAGATCGTTGCACCGGATTCTTTCTGAATATCCTGAACGACTTTTCCGCCTGGTCCGATCACCGCACCGATCATTTCACGATCGATTTTGATGACGATCGCACGTGGCGTGTGAGGTTTCAGGTCAGGACGGCTTTCAGTGATGGTTTTGTTCATCTCACCGAGGATGTGCAGACGGCCCGCTTTGGCTTGCATCAATGCTTCTGTCAACACTTCAAATGAAAGGCCGTTCACCTTCATATCCATCTGGCAGGCGGTAATCCCTTCTGCCGTACCCGTTACTTTGAAGTCCATATCGCCCAGGTGATCTTCGTCACCAAGGATATCGGAAAGCACCGCATATTTGCCGGTTGCTTCGTCAGAGATAAGGCCCATTGCGATACCCGATACCGGCGCTTTGATTTTCAGACCTGAGTCCATCAATGCAAGCGATCCTGCACAAACTGTTGCCATTGAAGACGAACCGTTAGATTCGAGGATATCGGAAACGATACGGATGGTGTACGGGTTGTCAGCCTCTGCAGGAAGCACTTTTTTCAATGCGCGCAATGCGAGGTTACCGTGACCTACCTCGCGACGGCCAGGACCGCGGTTAGGCTTCACTTCACCGGTCGAGAAGCCCGGGAAGTTATAATGCAAAAGGAATTTGCTGTAACCGTATTTCAATGGGGTGTCAACGATCTGCTCGTCCTGCTTGGTACCAAGGGTTACGGTGGTCAGAGATTGTGTTTCACCACGTGTAAACAATGCGGAACCATGTGCATTAGGCAGATAATCCACTTCGGAAGCGATCGGTCTCACCTGGTCGAGCTTACGGCCGTCGAGGCGGATCCTTTCGTCCAGTACGAGGCGGCGTGAACCTTCCCAAACGAGGTCGTTGAAATAACGTTTCGCCAGGCCTTCGTTGAATTCTGCTGCCTCTTCTTCGGTGATAGTGGTTTTGAATTCTTCCCAAACCGCTTTGAAACCGTCTTTTCTAACCGTTTTGTTGGTAGAACCCTGCTGCGCAACAGCATATATTTTAGGATAAGCAAACGCCCTGACGCGTTGTTCGAGCAACTCGTCCGCAGGATCGCCTACGTATTCTCTCTTTTCAGTTTTGCCCACAGCCGCTTCGAATTCTTTCAAAGCAAGGCATTGGGTTTTGATAGCTTCGTGTGCGATTTTCAATGCTTCGATCACTTCCTCTTCCGAAACTTCGCTCATTTCACCTTCCACCATCGCGATATCATTATACGTCGCGCCTACCATCAGGTCGAGGGTTGCATTAGCCAATGCAGTCGTTCCCGGGTTGATCACGTATTCTCCGTCGATTTTCGCAACGCGAACTTCTGAAACCGGTCCGCCGAAAGGAATATCCGAAGCCGCCAGTGCAGCAGATGCCGCCAATGCAGCGAGTGCGTCAGGTAATGCTTCTGCATCCGCAGAGATCAAAAGAATATTAACCTGTACTTCTGCATGGTAATCGTCCGGGAACAATGGGCGTAGAACGCGGTCGACGAGGCGGCTGGTCAATACTTCGTGATCAGACAGCTTGCCCTCGCGGCGCTGGAAGCTTCCCGGAATACGTCCCGCAGATGCGAATTTCTCCTGATAATCAACCGATAATGGAAGGAAGTCAAGACCTTCCTTAATATCCTTGTTAGCCACAACTGTCGCCAACAACATGGTGTTACCCAGCCTGACAACCACCGATCCGTCGGCTTGCTTCGCTAATTTTCCTGTTTCAATTGTGATTTCCCTGCCGTCCGGTAAGGTTATAGTCTTGGTAACTATATTAAAGAGCATAGAATATTTGATTTTTGTAGCTGTGAAACGCCATCCTGACGTCCCGGTAAGTTCTTGTTTTTTCCGCAAAAAATCAGGGAACTTTCACATATGTCAAGTTCCCTGATTTTGAAATTACTTACGTATGTTCAATTCGGCGATGATCGCACGGTAGCGATTGATGTCTTTTTTGTAAAGATAATCCAACAATCTTCTGCGCTTTCCTACCATTTTGAGGAGGCCCAGACGTGTATCATTATCTTTCTTGTGCGTTTTGAGGTGCTCGTTCAGATAATTGATACGGTACGTAAATAAAGCAATTTGTGATTCAGCAGAGCCCGTGTCGGCGCTCTCCTTTTTAAAACCTTTCGATTCGAAGATCTCGCTCTTCTTTTCCGCGGTTAAATACATGATTGTAACAACAGATTAAAGTGATATGTAGTAATTACGGCACCTTGCCGCAAATAAAGTTGCAAAAGTAGGCTTTTTAAACCGGTTTTTAAAATAATTTAAATTAATTATGAGTGATAAGCTCCCTTTTCCCAAATCTACTTGCCCATTTCGACTTAATTCTTTTGAAGAACATCTGGTAAACGTCCTTATCGAACAGCCGGGAATCGCTGCGTGCGCGGTCGATAAAATAAATACCGGCTGAAAACAGGATCGTATTTGCCATCCACGCGCCGATCGGCACGGCTACCAGCCCTTCTTTCACCCATTTATCTCCCTGATTCGTAAGAACATATAATAGGATAAAGAAAAGGATCGAAACCAGTACCGGCACCCCGAACCCGCCTTTCTTGATAATGGCTCCCAATGGCGCTCCGATCAGGAACATGATCAGGCAGGAAAGCGCCTGTGTGAACTTGTGGTGCCTTTCCAGTTCGTATTTGCTCGCATCCTTCAACTTGGTTTGCAAATATTCCTGCTGCGACTTAATGTAGCTCAGCATGCTATTCGACGCGGCTTTGGTATTCATCAGGATATCCTTTTTCAAACTGTCGGAAACCGGCTTAGCCACCAGCGAGTCGATCCATTTACCGGGCTTGATCGTCTTATCGGTGCCCTCGCGGTAGTTGTAGGAATAATATTGCTGACTGCCTGCAACGAGGTTTTTCTTCGTTTCCTGGTATGAGGTACGCAGTGAATCGGCGGTGGCCGTCAGATCACTGATATTCTTCATGAACTCGTGGTATTTGAACTGCCCCTCGTCGGTACGCTTCATACCAAACGAGGCAAGACTTTCCGTAAGGCGGTAATGCCTGAACGACTGGCGGTTAAAGTTACTATACGGCGTAGGCGTACCGGCGGGTGTTGAAATGTACACCGGCCGGGAGCTCCCCGAACCCTGCTCGTCGGTATAGCGGGTACCGTTGTACAGCTCGATCACCAGGTAACGGTTCTCATTAATCGAATACATCCTGCCCGAATCGGCCAGGATAATTTGCGTATTTCCAAGCTCATACGAGCGGCTATCGTGCTTGTAGATCACCATCCCGACCATTTTGCCATTATCCAGCTTTTGATCGACTTTGATACTATACCCGGGCAAATCGTTGTAAAAAATCCCTTCCTTGATCTTCAAAGTAGCCTTGGTAGTTTTAATATCATACAGCAGACTATACCCTTTCAGGTTGGCCCAGGGCGAGACGCGGTCGTTGAAATAAAAGGAGAAGATACTGATCCCGACGGCAACAATAAACATCGGTAGCATAGCCCGTACCACGGAAATACCGGCACTTTTAATGGCGGTGAGCTCAAAGAATTCCCCGAGGTTCCCGAATGCCATCAGCGACGAAAGCAGCATCGCGAGCGGCAATGCCGTGGGTACCGTAATGAGGCTGAAAAAGAAGAATAGCTGTGCATAGTCCATGACATTCAGGTCCTTCGACACGAAGTCATCTATGTAAAAGATCATGATCCGCATCAGGAAGACGAACACCACAACCGACATTGTAATCACAAAAGGTCCCCAAAAGGACGTCAAAATAAGCTTATCCAGCTTTTTCATCAACTACCTACTATTTCTCTTAAATTATCAATAAATCCCTCCCACAATGAAGTCAGCTCGTCACGGTCCTTGTTGGACGAGTAATCGATTATCCGCAAAAAGGTTGTCTGGGTTAACTCGCTTACTTCTAATTTTAGTTCCAGGTGGTTGTTGTCAAGATTATCCTCGCTCGTGTCCTCAAAATCGAAACGTACTGCTTTGTTAATCCTCAGCCCCGTCTGCCGGGCAATGTGGCTGTCGCCGTCCCATTGGAAATCGAAGCGGTGGTCGGGCAGCACAGTGACTTTCTCGGCGAACCATTGTTCAAGGCCCGAGGGGGTGGAAATATATGGAAAGAGAACTTTTGGGGAGGATCGCAATTCAAATTCTTTAACAAATTTATATTTTTCCATATGTGCTGAAATTTAAGGACAGCCTCGTTAGTGCTTGCCTTATGTGCTGATTTAAAAGTTGTAATATAACATAAATCGACAATAAAAGCGTGTAAATTTAAATTTGTTGTTTTAAAAATATGCGAAATTTGCGTTAAAAATGGGCAAACGGGTTGCATTATAATATTCTTTAACATACTTTTGCACCACAATACGACGGCGGGGTAGCTCAGATGGTTAGAGCGTAGGATTCATAACCCTAAGGTCGGCAGTTCGATCCTGCTCCCCGCTACATTGTTAAAGGCATCCTTCCCGGATGTCTTTTTTATTTCCACAGATTTTGCGCGTTCTCCGAGAATTAAATTCCGCGCGTTTGGGTTTACAGTAATTGGTAACACCACCGAATCACGTCAGAACTGTATGAAATTATTATTCCAATACCTGAGCAGGTATAAGGGACTCATTTTCCTGGCCCTGCTGATGGCCGCCATCAACCAAACTTTCTCCCTTCTCAACCCTTACATCCTCGGTAATTACC
>CAMLNK010000060.1 GCA_946481035.1 uncultured Dyadobacter sp.
ATTTCATGACCAACGACCTGCGTACCGAGCTCAAAACCGTGCTCTGGACCACTTCAAAGCACATTACCGTCACCACGGGCCAGCGCGTGCCACATCCGAAGGAAGTAATGGACTACCTGAACGCCACCTGCGTGCCCGGGCTCGACTTTCCGAGCCTGCATTTCAACGACCGCATTCACGCGATCAAGCAGGAGCTGGCAGCGGCTAACGCGTAGATTCTTTTTCTGAAATCAATTTCCTCGTCGTATCCTGCCGGGTAGAGTCCGCTGGCAGGAAAGGAATCCTTACGCCGGGTTTCGGGGCGCGGGTGAAGCGGTTGAAGCTGTGGGTAAATTGCATGCTCACACCACCGGTCGTGAAAGTACCGCTGTTGAACATGAGGTTATTCTGAATGTTCCGGTTATAGGCCTTCACGCGCACCGACCCTTTCGCATTCAGCCAGTATTCCAATGTCCATTCGCCGAGCAAAGTGGCGGCATCGTATTGCGAAGCGCCGGTTTGCGATTGGGTACCGGAAGTAAAGCGGCCGTCTCGCGTGACGCGGAAGCGGTCGTTCAGGAAGCGGTACGAAAAGCGCAGTTGCAGGTTATTTAATGCATTCTGATCGAGCGAAAGGCCCGAAACACCCACTTCCAGGTTTTCATTAATCCCCGACGCCCAACGGCTGATCTGGTTCGATACCAGCTCGCTGATGCTGCTGCCGAGGAAATTCTGGCTGCCCACCGTCGCCACACTGCTTTCGGGCAGTAGCTGGTTCACGACCAGCAAACTGCTCACCTGCCGACTCAGCTCCTGTTCGTCGGATTTCAATTTGTTCTGAAATGCCTCCAACTGGCCGCGGTAAGGACTCAGCGAAGGGTTATCGAGGATTTTAAGGTCATACCGGATCGTAGGCGACATGAGGCGCTCCGACAAGCCGATGGTCACCTCCACCGGATACCTTCTCGACAATGCGTCCCCGCTGCTGCTACCGAGGTTGTTGGTATTTGGCAGCACGCCCAGCAGCGATACCATTTGCGTGTACCCGGCCTTCACGTCGAGTTGTGCACCATAAGGGTCACCTGCCCAAATAATCCTGCTTCCCGGCTTGATATTGAACTTCTTGTTGATCACATTCTGCAATGTGAAGTTGTATTCACCCTTCTCGATCTCGTAAGTCCCGGCCATCGTGAAATCGCCCTGGGTATCGATATTCAGGTTGAGACGTCCGCTGCCATTACCGCGCAGCACATCGCCCGTTTGCCGATCGAATATGATCTCGCAAGTCGCGTCGGGGGTAAGGTTGAAGTTGAAATCCATTTTGATTCCTCCGGCAATCTTGCTCCGGGCGATGGAATCGACGGGCGCGCCGGTGGTACTGTCGGGCGGCGCCATTTTACTTACAAACTGGATGTAGTCCTGCGTTACCACTTCGGTAGCCCCATCCAGCGGAATGTGAATGCGCGTGCCTTTGTTACTGGTCACATTGGCCTCAATATTCAGCTTGTCGATGGGGCCATAAACCGCCACCGGGCCGGTTACATAAGCCGTTCCGTAGAACATGTCGCTATCCTCGTCTTTTACAGTGGTATTCAGAATTTTAAAATTGCGAAGGTCCGCATTGAAACCGAGGGAAAAATACTTGAAACCATCATGAAAAACCCCGCCGCGCAGGGTAGCCGTATTGCCGTCGGAATCGGTAACGAGAATGTTGTTGCCCGTGATCTCGCTCTCGGTAAAGTTGATTTTATCGCTGAATGTAAACACCGATTGCAGGTAATCGAATTTCATCCGCCCCTTATCGACATTGAGCGATCCCTCCAAAACAGGCGCATCCACCACACCCCTGATCGATACCACACCCTGAGCCGTTCCGCTGATATCCGACACCAGGCCTTCTGCAAAAGGTTCAATGGCTTTGAAATCCGTTTGGTTAAAAATGGCCTTCAAATTCAGCGTATTCGTTTCGAGTTTCGGACGGTAGGACCCTACGAGACTGAAAACCCGCCGCGCATTTTTGCTCAGCTGCGCGTCGATCTGCAACTCGCTGGTGGTCTGGTCCCAGTCGCCGGTACCGAGCAGGTTACCGAACTCGTATTGACCATACCCAAGCCCTTCGATCGCGAAATTTGCATCCAGAATGACGCTGTTGTAAATATCCTTCACCTTCGCCGAGCCGTCCATGATCCCCGAAAGCTTGGTCGTGAAAACGGGGTTCAAACTGGCCAGTTTGAAGTTTTTAATATCAAGTAAAAGGCTCTTTTCAGGATCTTCGGAAGCTGTTCCGCTCAGGAAAATGCGCTGTTTCCCACTCACCAACCCCAGGTTCGACATCGTAATGTCCTTGCCCACAATCGAAATCAGGCTTTCGGAAGGCACATTCCATTCTTCATCCAACAGGCTGAGCTTCGAATTTTTGAAACCAATATCCAAACCCGCCGGCAGAAAGCGTATTTCACCCGCCAGATTGGCCTTGTTGGTGCTTTTCACCTGGTGAACAGCGCCGTTGAAGTCGATATGATCCACATCCCAGGTGCCTTCCAGCTCCATTTTCTCGGTGGGCACCATTTTACTGATCTGCTGCTTGTCGGAAGTCACGAGTATGGATGCGAGTACCTCGGCACTGTTCACGAATTTGGAGGTAGTAACATCCACCTCGGCTTTCATAAACTGGTTTTTACCATAACTCACGGTGTCCGATGCCGCATTGAACGTCAGTACCGCCGTATTATCCATTTTGAAAATTCCCTCCGCTTTCGCGCCGCGCGAAACGTAAATATCCGGGCTGAGGAATGCCAGGAACCGCGACAGGTTATGCGTTTGGACAGCATATTCGATCTCATACCGGCTCGCCAGCATCTTTAACGGCTTTCTGGCATAGTACTCATTCCTGCTGGCCTCGTTTTCAAAGAAATACAGTTTATATTCTTCCAAAACCTGGCTGACGTCCTTCCAGGCCTGCGTCGGCAGGAAGTTACCTTCTACCTTGGCGGTCAGGAACTCGCTATCGAGCTGCAAACGGCGCTTGCCTAGGTGATTCCTCGAAGAAAACACGAGTGTATCGACCACCAGGTTGCGTTCCTTGTTCGTCATGACGAGGTAGGTATTGAGCAATTTGGCGTCGCCCACCAGCTCGTCGACCGTATTACCCGTCACATTCACATTCAGCTGTGTGCGTAGGGTAATCGGGTCATCGCTGAAACCGAGTTCTTTCAGATTGGCTTTTTCAATCACCCCTTTTACGTCGAACATGTTCTGTTGCCTCGAAAGATCGAACTCTCCGTCGAGGTTAACCACCAGGTTGCTGTCGCGGGTGCTTACGAGGCCATTGAAGTACTGGTTTTGCAAGTTGCCTTTCAGCCGGATGTTTTTGTAATCATAATTCCGGAAACCCACGCGCTGTACGATCGCATTCATATCGGCGGAAGCGAACGAAAGCTCCAAGCCCTTTCCGTACACTTTTCCCTCAAAATCCAGTTCCTGCCAGTTATCCTCGTCTTCCAGCAAGGTACCCAGGTTGAAAGCGGCCGTTTTCACTTCGCCGGAATAGGTAGTCGTTTTCGCATCGGCAATGTGGAATACCAGGTCGCCCGACAGCTCACCGAGCTCGGAGGACGCCGATGCATTCACCGCAAAATCTTCCAATGTTCCTTTGAAAGTCCCGTCCAGCAACGTGTAACCGAATTTTTGTAGTTCGGGGTGCATGTCCCATTCAGGGTAATACTGCACCAGGTCTGCGGGGTCGATCTGCGAGACCGACAGCCGGATATCCATCAGCACACCTTCGATAGTAGGAAGCCCTTTGAAACCAATATCGCCGGTCAGCCTGCTGTTTTTCCCAAAATGCAGGTCTGTATTCGAGACCATGAAATCGTCGACCTTCCCATTGAAATCACCTGAAATCTGCCATGTTTCATCCAAGCCATCAATATAACTCGAAAACAACCCCAAATCCTGCGAATCCACCCGGCTGCCGGTGAGATGCCCTTTCATCCGGATCTTGTGATTGAAATCACCCAGCTCGCCCGACCGGTTGTAATAAAATATCACCTCGTCTTTCAAATGCGAATTGCCGATGTGCGCGTCGAGCTCCTTCAACTCCATTTTCTTTTGGCAAAAAAGGAATTTCGTATCGAGGTCGTGCATTTCCAGGCCGGTCTGCTTATCGACTGTTTTCAGGTTTTTGGCACGAAATGCAATGGTATCTCCCTGCACGAGGAAATCGCTGAGCTCGCCATAGAGGTGCCTGAGGCTGAAATGCGAGTAGTCGAATACCCTCGAACCACGGTCGCGCGGCTGGCGGGGATCGTCATAGCCGAAAGTACCATCGATTACCTTCGCTTTGCCGATGATGAAAGGCGTGTTGTTTTCTGGCGCATTGGGCGGCCGGGGCACAGCCGGGGCGGTGAGTTCGTTAATGCGGGCGATGAAGCCGTCAATATTGAGGTCACCCGATTTCGGGACGATTACCAAATGCACATTCGGCTGAAATACGTTGACTTCATCGAGAAATATCTCCTTCGCCGAGTCGCGGATGATGTTGTTGAGGTTCAGATTCACATCGAGCCGGCCGACGTCGATCATATCCGCACCGGAGGAATCCTTCACGGAAACCCCTTCCAGCGACACCACATCGAACCATTTGATATTGACCTTTTCGATTGTGATCGGATAGCCGAGTTTGCCGGAGATATCGGCCGTGAGGTAGCCTACGGCCCATGTTTGAACCGAAGGAAGCTGTAATGCGGTGGTAGCAATCCCAAGCGCCAGCAGCACGAAGATGATAACCACGATCAGACCATTACCAAGCGCCTTCAGGAATTTTAACATATATAGCTTCGCAGCGGGATACTGCTTATCTTATTGTTAATGCTTAATTTTGCGAATATTTTCCACAGTATGAATATCCTCGCAATTGAATCGTCGTGCGACGAAACCTCCGCAGCTGTTATAACAAACGGGAATATCCGCTCCAATGTTGTTGCTACGCAACTGATCCACACCCAGTACGGCGGCGTGGTTCCCGAGCTGGCTTCCCGAGCCCATCAGCAACACATTCTGCCTGTGGTGGACAAAGCATTGAATGATGCAAAAATAGCAAAAAAAGACCTGGATGCCATTGCTTTTACCAAGGGACCGGGTTTGCTGGGTGCTTTGCTGGTAGGCACCTCGTTCGCGAAATCGATGGCGCTAGGGCTAGATATTCCGCTGATCGAGATCAATCACATGCAGGCGCACGTGCTCGCACACTTCATCGATGCCCCCAAACCTGCATTCCCTTTCCTATGCCTGACCGTGAGTGGCGGGCATACGCAGATCGTGAAGGTGACCGGCCCGCTCGACATGGAAATCATCGGAGAAACGCGTGACGACGCCGTGGGAGAGGCTTTTGACAAGACCGCCAAGCTACTCGACCTGCCCTATCCCGGGGGCCCGCTGATCGACAAATATGCCGCGCAGGGTGATCCGCAGGCTTATCCGTTCCCGCTTCCGGAAATACCGGGGCTCGACTTTTCATTCAGTGGCATCAAAACTTCGTTTCTGTATTTTCTCCAAAAACAAGTCCGCCAGAACCCGGAATTTATCAAAGAAAATATCGCCGACATTTGCGCCAGCATTCAGTTTACATTGATTGATATTCTGCTGAAAAAACTGAAAAAAGCGTCGCGCGAAACGGGTATCAGGGAAATCGCTATCGCCGGCGGTGTTTCCGCTAACTCAGGATTACGCAAATCATTGCAGGAACTCGGCGAACAGCTGGGCTGGAATGTGTATATTCCTGCTTTCGAGTATTGTACCGACAATGCGGCCATGATCGCGATTGCGGCGCATTACAAGTTCGAAGCGGGCGATTTCTGCGACCAGACGGTCAGTCCGCTTGCGAGGATGGAGTTTTGAAATAATGTAAACCAAAACCGGATTGTATGAAGCACTTTTGCCTGGGCATTACTTTTCTTGCAATCCTGTTTGCCAATCCGCTTTTTGCGCAAACAGCCCGCGTACTCCGTTCGGATCTGGCGATCAGGCCTTTCTTCCGCATCGACAGCACCGATACCCAAACCAGGATCGTTTACGACGCCTCCGATAAGTCGTTTTACACCATTGCCTGGAATGGCGACCTGTTCCACATCACCACGAATGCGTCGGGAAAGCATACCATCGAAAGGCTGGCTTCGGCGCAGGACCACGGAATCAACTACATGCAGGGGCTTGGATTGCACGACGGCAGCGTTTACCTGGCTGGTAATGTGGTCATCGCGCAGGGGGTTTCGGGTTATGGGAAGGCCGTAAAAGCCAAACTGACCGGTGGTAAACTGGTATGGACCGAAATATTCAGAACGGCGGAGCACGCATCTTCCAAAACCCTTTTCGACCACGCATTCAGCGCTATCTGCTTTTCGCCCGACGGCAAGGATATGTACATTGCCAGCGGCTCCCGCACTGATCACGGCGAGGTGAAGGACAACGAGGGCCGTTACCCCGGCCTCCGCGAAGTAGCATTAACCGCCTGCATTTTTAAAATACCTGCCAATACCGAAAACCTGCAACTCCCGAACGACTCGGCCGCGCTCGCGCCGTACGTACATGTGCGCGGCGTGCGCAATGCATTCAGCCTCGCCTTCGCGGCCAATGGCGACCTTTTCAGCGTCGAAAACTCCGGCGACCGCGACGATCCGGAGGAAATGAACTGGATCAGGCCCGGCGCGCATTACGGCTTTCCGTGGGAAATGGGCGGTAACGACACGCCCATGCAGTTTGCGGGATACAAACCGGAGGACGACAAGCTGATCAACCGTAATTACACGGCGTACCAGATCGGCGCTTTTCACGACGACAAACAATATCCCAAAAAGCCGCAGAACCTGACTTTCCATAAACCAATCCATAACGCCGGCCCGGACGCCGATATGTACCGCGACGCCGCTACCGGAAAGGTGATGGATGCCAGCGAAAACGGCAAGACGATCGGCACATTTACTGCGCACCGGTCTCCGTTGGGGCTGGTGTTTGATATAAAATCAGGATTTGGAGGTGAATACAAAGGCAAAGGGTTTGTACTGAGTTTCCAGGAAGGCTCTGCCACTTACGGTCCGATGCAAGATCCGGGAGAAGACCTGCTGATGCTCGATTTGAAGAAAACTGCCTCAGGCGACAACTATACCTTGAATGCCTACCGCATTGCCGCCGATTTTTTCCAGCCTACCGATGCCGCCATCGTCGATAACAAATTATATGTACTCGAAGGCCAGGGACAAATCTGGGAAATCGCTTTTCCCAAAGAGGTAATTACCGGCGCGGAGCCGTTGCGCAATGTGTTCAACGTGTACCCGAACCCGATCCGGGGCAAAATGCAGGTCGAAGCACCTGCCACAAGGCAAAATGTGGAAATGACCGTCACCGACATTACCGGCCGCACGCTCATTCGTGAAAAAAGACAGGTAAGCGGCAAAACAGAACTGGATGTTTCCAAACTTCCGGCAGGCGCTTATGTGCTTCAAGTACAGTCGCAGCAACAGCAGGTTACCACCCGATTTATCGTCAGCCCGTGAGAGCATTCGTACTATTTACATTGATGATCGTTTCGGCGACCTGGTTATCGTGCGGTGATTCCCCTTCGCCGACTCCTCCTGTTACCGGCGGCCATGAAGCACCGGAATTAAGCAGTTTCTCACCGCTCTCGGGCAAGAAGGGTGCTGTTATTAAAATACAGGGCAAGCATTTTGGAAGCGATGTTTCAAAAATTTCTCTGCAAATCAATGGCTTGAAAGCGACTGTCAATGCAGTTACTGATAACGAAATAACGGCGGTTGTACCCGACAAATGCGGTTTAGGGAAGCTGGTACTAACCGTGAGTAGCAAAGAAGTGACATCTTCGGCGGCATTTCGCTACCTCTATACGGCCACTACGAGCTACTTTTCCGGCGGAGAACCCGGCTACGAGGATGGAACGCCGCAAAAATCGAAATTTGGGACATTGTACAACATTGCGACCGACAGCAAGGGTATTATGTTCGCAGCCGACCTGGGTAATTGCATGGTGAGACGGATCGAAACGGACGGCAATACTTCCACCCTCGCAGGCGCGGCGCAGGGAGGGTTCAAGGATGGTAAGGGCAACCAGGCATTGATGAAGTTCCCGATCGGCATCGAGCTCGCACCCGACGGATCGGTGTTCGTCGCCGATCATCAAAACCACGCCATCAGAAAGATATTTCCCGACGGCACACTGGTTACCGTGGCAGGCCGTCCTGACAATCCCGGCACTGCGGATGGCGGCGTGGGATCAGCCCAATTCAAAAAGCCTTACGGCGTAAAACTGGACAAAACCGGCACGCTCTGGATCTGCGATACAGAGAATGGCCTGATCCGGAAACTTTCCGAAGGACAGGTGACCACTTTCGCCGGCAGTACGCCCGGTTATGCGGATGGCAAACTGAGGGATGCAAAGTTTCATATGCCTTCCTATCTCAATTTCGACGAAAACGGCAACATTTTCATCGCCGACAAGCATAACCACTGCATTCGGAAAATAACACCCGACGGCATGGTTACCACATTTGCCGGAACGCCCACCCAAAACGGGTACCGCGATGGCGAGGCAGGCCAGGCGATGTTCAATCAGCCGTGTAATATTCAGATTGATAAACTGGGTAATCTATATGTGAACGATCTTTGGAACCATTGCATCCGCCTCGTGTACCCGGACGGGTATGTGACCACACTCGCGGGCAAGGGCGGAACCGAAGGATACGAGGAAGGCCCGGGTGAAAAAGCACTTTTTAAACATCCGCAAGGGTGTACTTTGGACAAAGACGGAAATCTTTTTGTTACAGATTCAGCTAACCAACGTATACGCAAGCTGACCATCGAATAAACATGGCCATGACATTGTCAGAAATCTGGGTCTATCCCGTAAAATCCCTCGGCGGGATCAGGCTCACGAAAGCATTAACCGAAGAAAGAGGGCTCCGATACGATCGCCGGTGGATGATCATCGATGACGAAAACGTGTTCATCACCCAACGCGCGCATTTGAAAATGGCGCTCATAGACGTCGCATTGCTCGATGAGGGGCTGAAAATATTCCTGCGCGCCGAGCCGGACGATTTTGTACTCGTCCCCTACAAACCCGTAACCGCATTGCCCGTCACCGTGACGGTTTGGGACGACGCCGCCGAGGCGCTCACCGTTTCCGACGAGGCCGACGCCTGGCTCAGTCGGCAGCTGGGCCTGAACCTCCGGCTGGTAGCAATGCCCGATTCGACCGAAAGAAAGGCCGATCCGCGTTATGCACATCATAATGAGAATGTGAGCTTTGCCGACGGCTTTCCATACCTCGTCATTTCGCAGGCTTCGCTGGACGATTTGAACGGCCGCCTGGCCGAGCCGATTGAAATGCGGCGTTTCCGGCCGAATTTCGTCATTACCGGCACCGAGCCATTTGCCGAAGATCAATGGAAGCACATTACCATCGGCAACCTGCGTTTTGAAGTGGTGAAACCCTGCGCGCGTTGCGTGCTTACGACCATTAACCCCGAAACCGCGGAAAAGGGCGCGGAGCCTTTGAAAACCCTCGCAACCTACCGGCGGAACGGCAACAAGATATTATTCGGACAGAATGTAACCGTGCAGGATTTTGGAGAATTGAAAGTAGGCGACCGACTTATGGTCCTTGAATAGCCAAAAAAGCTCCGCTGACAACGGAGCCTTTTTGGCATTGTAGTTGATCTCATTAAAAACCACCCGGCTCATAGCCTAAGGCTTACAGCTTATAGCTTATAGCCCCAAAAACCCCTCATCAGGATTGCGCTTCTGTCTCGCTCGCTCCTGTTGTCTGGAACGGGCTTTTCATAATACCTCTTTCCGAGTTGCGGATAAAATTGATGATCTCATCCCGCTCGTCCGAAGGCGCCATTTCCAGCTCGATCTTTTGAAGTGCTTCTGCATTATTGAGGCCCTTCATGTAGACGTACCGGTAGATATTCTGGATCTCCGTGATCTGATCATTGGTATAGCCTCTTCTACGCAAGCCAACAGAATTGATACCCACATAAGAAATAGGCTCGCGCGCCGCTTTTGTAAACGGAGGAACATCTTTCCGCACCAGCGAAGCCCCCGACACAAATGCATGGATACCAATCTTCACAAATTGGTGTACGGCGCTCAATGCACTCACAATGGCCCAGTCGCCCACATGGACGTGCCCTGCCATTTGCACATTATTACCTATAATAACGTTGTTTCCAACGCGGCAATCGTGCGCTACGTGTGCGTAAGCCATAATCAGGCAATCGGAA
>CAMLNK010000061.1 GCA_946481035.1 uncultured Dyadobacter sp.
GAGCCTATCCCCATCGAAAAAAGGTACACGCCGATGATGATACTGAACTGCGTGACGCTGTCGCCCAGAAGGTAACTGGCCAGCGTGCCGGCCACCAGCTCGTAAATCAACCCGCAGGTGGCGATGATGAACACCGCCACGAGCAGTACCCACTGCGCACTATGCCTGCCTGTTGTGTTTTTCATTTACCCGTGAATTGCCGACGCGATGATAATGGCGATCGCGAGCATGAAAAAGCCGGCGAATATGGCCAGGGCCACGTTCTTGTTTTCCATAATTTCACGGCGCAGGTTGTGCTTCGGTGTGAGTATTTCAATGGCGGCAAATGTGACAAAAAGGACCAATATCCCAATGCCCGAGTACACGAGCGAACTGATGATGTATTGTTGCATCGATATGTGTTTAGGTTTTTAATGACTATTTATGGTGCATAATGCCGCTCCTGTACCCCCTCGAGCCGTGGCCGGAGGACCATTGTTCCTGGTTATCGAACGATAAAATCCGGTCGCCCGTGAGATTAGCATACGCCAGCCAGGCCAGCAGTGCCGCCACGTACACAAAGTACCATTTCATCGGCAGGAGTTCTTTCAAAGTTTCTTTCATGCTTGTTCTATTTGGATGAATTGGCGAATTCACTGTTCCCCCATCGCGCGTTTTCTGAATAATACCGCATAATGCCCATGGCCAGCGGCCCCAGAATGATCAGTATCACAATAATCCAGATGTTCCGGTAAGTGGTGGCGTCATATACCAGCTTGCCTGTGAACAGACCCGCTCGGTTGTACATATTAGAATCCCGGCTGGCGGTCATTTGCAGAAAATAAGTACCAGCAGGTATTTTGGTAAAATGAATGGTCTGGGACTTAGAACCTTCCGTCCAGTATTCTCCGCCGTCGGTACCCGAGTAAAATTCGATTCCCTCCTCAGCGCTATACTCGTTGCCGGTCACAGCATTCACAAGCGTTGCGTTGAGCTCCAACCAGGTGTTGTTCAAAGGTGCGTTGAAATCCAGTTCCAGGTTACTACTCCGTTTTTCGAGTTCGAATTTCGGTGAGATGAAAAGCTGTGTGTTCAGCGAATCCGAAAACACGTATTCTGAATTAAAAATTTTACGGTTGCTGTGCATACTGCCCGTCAGGATCTGTACCAGCATAGCGAGCAGCAAAGCAATACCACCCGATTTCACGATCGTTTCCGTACCGACATTGATGCGCGGCGGTTGTGCAGGCGCAATGCCGACGGTCTGCGGAAGCGGGTTGTGGGTTTGCGCGGCAATCACTCCGCGCGGCACATACTTACCCCGGAACCAGGTCAGCCGTTTCCTGTGATCCTTCTCGACACTTAGTATCTCCGGCGGTGCGATATAATCCATCGATTCCGTTTCCTCATGCTCAGAAAACGCATCGCCGGGAAACTCTCCCAAAGCGTAAAGAATGCGGTAGTGGTATTTCGAATACCTTCTGAATTGCTGATTATCAAATGCAATGCGGTGCAGGCGGGCATCACCCGGCTTGGGGGTATGCCTTGTTTCTTTCAGGCAAGTCCAATGCCCATCCGACTCGGTAAGGAACATAAACCCGTGCAGCTTGCTGTAAAGCGTGTACTCGTGCCAGTAATCGGTCCGCGAATCGGTGTCATATTTATAAGCAAGCCCCACCACCCGGTAATCACCACCTTCAAGCGAAATCCGCTCTCCTATATCAAAGCAAAATTCCTGATCATGCGTGTGCTGGCCACCATGCGTCACGTATTGCCCGCCCGCGTACGAATGCCGCGTTTCGCATTTGGCACAAACCCAGCTCTGGCTGTATGGATAGGTCAGCACGTGGTTTTCGTCCTGGCAATTGCGGCAGGTAAATAGCTTCGGTTCCGGCTCGACTTCCCGCATATTGCCCAGGAAAAGCAGTTCCGGCTCCACTTCATAACAAGCAAATGCCACCGCCACCGTTTCGCTGTAAGCTACCAGTTCCACACGTTCGGTGTCAGTAATCGCTTCAATGCTGTTGAACCGGTCGGGCAGGGCCTGCACAAACACATTACCTTCCACCTCGATGAGCCGACTTTCGTTACGGGCCGTGACCGAAAACTCCCGGTCATCGGGCAGAGTCAGCTGCTGGGCGTCCGACCTGAATTTCCGCGCGATCGCCGCCTCGCTGAACGGCATTGCCTCACAGATCGTGTACATTCCGTAGCCTTCCGCCAAATGCCGCGTGAAGCCATCATTACAGTCGAGCGTCCAGTAATTATAAGCCTGATCTTCGAAGAGCACCCGCAGCCTACCGGTAATGGTAAACGCAATGTCCTTCCAGTTCCCTGTGGTGCCCGGTTGAATGACATCCGATGATCCATGGATCGGCTCCATTTTTACTTCCGTCAGCGCATCTCCGGAGCGGTGCCAAGCCTTCCGGCAACCACACACGGCCACATTGTTGGAACCCTGAAAATACACTGGCTTGCCGCAGGACGGGCAAATGGCGAGTTTACTGGTTTCCATGGCCTATCTTATAATTTGATGTTCAGAAACCACCTTTGCTTCGAAATAGGCCGTAATCCGATCGAAAATAGCCCGTACCGCGCCATTATTGACGCGTTGAAAATTACTGAGATAAATATCCACGTTAACCGTCCCGAACTCCGGCCAGGTATGCACCGAGAGGTGGCTTTCGCTGAGGCAAATAATGCCTGTGAAACCGCCCGGCTCGAAATCATGGTAAACTTCGCCTAGTTTTTGCAGCTCAAATGAGCCGGTAAGATCGTCGGCCAGATCCTTAAAACCAGTATACTCGACCAGCAAGGCCGTTTTGTCCGAATGAAGCGTAGCAATAAGATGCAGTCCGGGGGTATAAGTTTCCAATAGCGTCAGGTCTATGATAGTAGGCAATTTTATAAAAAACCCGGCAATGCACAAGGCAGAATTTATTTAAATGGTTACCTAAGTGAAACCATCGGGTACATAGCGGGATGGGATTGCGATGTTGGCGGTGTCCCATATCATATGCAGGAAAGATATTGGAATGGATAAATTAGTAGAAAAAATAAGATTGCCTGCTTCTCCGGGTCTACATAACTTTCTTTTTTAGCCACATGTGGTCATTCATAAAACTATCTATTGTCGCATTCACCTCTCTACTCGCTTTCCCAGCCAGAGCGCAATCTCTCTATTCGAAAAGCTTTGGAATAGTAAATAATGAACCGATCATATTCTTACATGGTGGCCCGGGAAGCAGTTCTGTATATTTTGAAGCTACTACTGCTCAAAAGCTGGCTGATGAGGGATTTTATGTGGTGGTTTACGACCGGCGCGGTGAAGGACCATCAGCAGACAGCTCTGCAAAAATGAATTATGAAGAGTTCTTCGAAGATTTAAACCGCATCTATCAAAAGTATCACCTTACGCGCGCCCATTTGATCGGATTCAGCTTTGGTGGGCTTGTCACTTCCCTTTTTGCTGAAAAATACCCGAAGAAAGTCAAATCCATCATCCTTGCCAGCGCATTGATTTCTCAGCAAGACTCTTATAATACAATTCTTAACACCGTCGGGCACATCTACCAAGTCCAACTTGACACGATAAATCTTGGTACCATAAACAAAATCAGGAGACTGGGCACCAATTCCCTTGCCTATCGGACCGAAGTTTTCGCACACGCTTCCAGAAATGGCTTTTTTAGTCTGCAAAATCCTGCCCCTGAAGCACAGCTGATCTATTCGACTTACAAAACTGATACATTGATTAAACGTTATATCAAAAATGAACGGGCAGTTGAAATATTCTGGAAAAATGAACGGAGGAAAAACATCGATGTAACCCCTGTATTGCAGAAACTAGCACAAGCCCAAATGCCCATTTATGCGATTTACGGGAAGCAAGACGGCCTTTATTCAAAAGAACAAGTCGCCGAGTTGCAAAAAATTGCAGGCACAAAACGATTAAAATATTTTGACAACTGCTCGCATACAGTCTTTATCGATCAGCAAATGAAATTTCTCAAAACAATCAGGACATGGTTAAATCCGTCTTACAAGTGATTTAAAAAATAGCACATTACCTCCCTTACCCCAACCCAAGCAAACCTGACCACCAACTTTTACAAGCATTTAACAAACTTTTACAACCACCCTACGAGCGGACAATCATCCAACTGATATGTTTGAAGCAGAATAGTCGAAGACGACTTAATTGATTCAATCCCCATATGCACAGAGCCTTTCCATTCCCATTATCTAAAACAGCCCGTTTTTTCGCGCTGGCGATCCTGCTGATTTCCTGCTCGACCGGCAAAATGAAACAATCGCCCTCCGGCCTTCAATATATGCTATTAAAAAAAGGCCGCGGCCCGAAGGCGAAAACCGGGCAGCAGATCATGCTTTTTGAAACGACAAGCTACCGGACCGGACAAGTATTGTATTCCAATGAAAATACCGCCACGCCTATTAGGGTGCTGATTGGCGGTAACCAGGCTACGAAGGCCGTCGACGAAGCATTGGTGGGGATGCGGGAAGGCGAAATTAAAAAGATTATCGCGCCGCCCCATCTGGTGAAGAGGACCGAATACCCGTCCAACGTCCACCCCGATTCGACGCTGGTGATTAAATTGATTCTGCACAAAATTCTATAAGGGCGGGTAAACAAAAGGAGGCAGCCACCGGGTGACGCCTCCTCTCGAACTACTGATAAAACGGATGCTACTTCGTCGCTGCTTCCGTTAATTTCACTTTTACGGAAGTGTAATACAATGTAGTAGTTGCCTCAAAGCCGGAATCCGTTCCGAAAATGAGCCACAGGTTACCGCTGGCGTCAGTTTTCCCTTTGAATTCGCCAGTTTTTGTAAGCAGTTTGTAGCCGACCTTATCGGTACCGTTTCCGATGTCGCCGATAATTTTCATATCCTTCCCATCATTTTTCTGCTGGATCTTATCGATGTTCATGCGGTAATGATCCAGGTTATCGACCGTCGTTTTAGGCTCGATCGGCACGGCACCGATTCCCACACTCACGGCGTTAGGCGCTCCGCCCGAGCCCATCCATCCATCCGAAGGCGCGTCCGACGCAAATTCCAACGTGAAGGCCGCATTGTACTCCTGATTTGGTTTCAAACCTGCCACCTTCTTTTTGAAATACATAAACAGGTCGTCGCTGTGGTTATTACCTGAAATGCGGAAACCCTTTTTTTGCGTATCGAGCGGGGCGGGCAGGCTGGCAATGCCTTCTTCGAGCTTCCAATCCGATTCCATTTTGACGGGATAATCGGAAAAACCGGCTGTCCATCCTTGCTTGCCGCCATTGAACTGGTCGTTCAATTCCATCTGCGGCGGCAGGTTCCCATCACCATCATCGTCGTTGCAGGACAGGAACAGGAACGGCAGTCCGAGCATTAATACTAACTTTTTCATGAGCTGTTATTTGGTTTTAAAATCTGCTAATTGATGCAAAACCGCATTGATTTGGTTGGAACGGCGTTACAAAAGTTATTTTTACCGCGCGGCGCCTGCTTGAAAATGAGCATCGTAGGTTATAAATTAAGATGCTGAAAAACGACGTCTGTAAATGGTTGGGAAGAAAGATAAGTTGGGCGTAGTTTCTAACTACGTCCGAGCGTCATGCGGTCTCTGACCGCATCAGTCAAGCCGGTCAGAGACCGGGTGACACTCGGACGTAGTCGGAGACTACGCCCAACACAGCCTGGTCCAACCTGAACCGCCCGCGTTAATAAATACGTAACATTTAAGCCTTTGGAAAAATCGATTATCATCCGACAAATGCTTCCCTCCGACATACCGTTCGGGATGCAACTTGTGCAGCAGGCGGGCTGGAACCAGCTCGAAGCCGACTGGCGCCGTGCGCTGACCCTTCATCCCGAAGGGTGCTTCCTCGCAGAGCAGAGCGCCGCTACGCCGGGCGTCGCCACGCCGGGTGTATCCACTCCCGCAGGAACCGTTACTACCTGCCTTTTCGGCCGGGTCGCGTGGATCGCTATGATGCTGGTTGATACTGCGGCGCGGAATCAGGGGATCGGACAAAAGCTGATGGAGCGGGCTATCGGCCACCTGGATAGTCTCGGCGTTGACACGCAGCGCCTGGATGCCACGGTTTTAGGAAAAGGGCTATACGAAAAACTCGGATTTCAGGAAGAATATGAAGTAATACGAATGAAAGGGATTGCGAAAGGCGTGACCGACCCGGACGGCGAGGCGATGCGCTGGACCAATGACACGCGCGACGCCCCCATCCTGGACCTGGATTTCCGCACCACCGGCACCCGGCGCGATGCCTATCTGCATGCTCTGGCCGCGGGTAACCCGTTCTTTTATTCCCTTTTTGACGACGAGCTCGCATACGCAGGCTCGCGCAAAGGGCGCAATGCGGTTCAGCTTGGTCCGGCCGTGGCCTCCACGCCGGAAGCGGGCCGGCTGCTTTGCGATGCATTGCTGCACCATTTCAGTGGGTTGCCTGTATTTGTCGATATTCCGGCGCCGAATAAAGCAGCACTGCGCTGGGCAAAATCGCACGGATTGGAAGAGCAGCGGCGGTTTGTAAGAATGTATAAAGGCACAAAATTAAATGATTCCCCGGAATTCATATGGGCAAGTTCGGGCCCCGAAAAGGGATAGCAAACCGGTTTTCGACAGCATTAATAGTCATCTTTATCAAGTAATACAAACCGCTTAATAATATTATAGGCAATATCAGGTTATCGGCAAAAAATAGTCGCCGCTATTCATTTAATTTAAGCAAATACATGTTTATTTGTTCACTACAAATTAGTTTGATGTGGCGCTTATGAAAGAACCTATACCCTCCGATAACGTAAAATCCCAAAGGCCGGCAAGATGATTTCCATGAAGACACTCAACTTTCGTTGCAGCTGGATACTGGTTATCATATTATGGATCAACCAATTGTGCCAGGCTCAATCATTTTATGCCGTGCTTGTCGCCGACACCAAAGACCCGTCGCTGGGTGCAAGCTGCGAGAAGGACCTGCAAGAAATGTCAGGCACATTACGGAACATTTCTAAAAAAATCGAATACAATTACCAGGAGCTGATTTGCAGTCAGGATAAATTTGGAAAGGGCGGCATACAGGAAGCTATTTCCAAAATACAATGCAAACCGGAGGACATTATTTTCTTCTATTATACCGGTCACGGAATCAATACCGCTGCCGAAAAAAGCAACTTCCCTATTCTTTATCTTAAAGATGAAAACCTGGAACTGGAAACGGTTCACAGACTGCTGAAAGAAAAGAAACCACGCTTTTGCCTTACCCTGGGCGATTGCTGCAATAATCTTTTTCCAAGCAGGCGCGGTATGCGTGCGGCGACGCCCGTGCTGAAAGGGATCGGCGTTACGCAAGACACGAAAATCCTTCAAAAACTCTTCGTCGAAGCTAACGGCGATTTGCTCATCAGCAGCGCCAAAAAAGGCGAAAGGGCCACCGCGCATCCGAACGACGGGAGTTTTTACAGCAATACCTGGATGCAGGCCCTGGCCTATGCCGAAAACCACAATTCGCATGTGTCGTGGGAAACGCTGCTGGCCGATGCCGAAAACCGCTTGCAGGAAAGCCTGAAAAGCCTGCCCGACTCTTTGAAACACCATTCGCAATGGGTACGCAGCTTCCCGGAAGCGGTACTACCCTGCCCCGAAGCCAGTTTCACGGAAATCAACCGGTTCCTGAATGTGCTGGCCGACGAAAAACTGGCCTTTAATGAACGGAACAAATTGCGGACTTTGGGACAAAAAGGCTTTTTTGGATCGTCCGCTCAGGTAAGCATTTACATGAGCGACCCCGAAAAACCGGTGGAAACACAGCCTATCGACCATTTCCTGAAACGGATCGTGAACACGGCTCCGCTCATCGAAGAGTTCAATTTCGTGGAGCGGCTCTCGACGCTTGGACAAGGGTGCACCTACGACCTGGTGACGTTGCAGGAGGTCCGGAAAGCGAAGTAACCCATTTGTATCCCCGACAAATCATGATGAAATACATTTCCTTCCTCATCATCCTTCTTTTCGGCGCCGGGCGGCTCCACGCGCAACCCGAAATGGACCAGAAAAGGCTGGCAGAGTTTCAAAAACTGACCCAACAGCGTGTAAACGACCTGCAACTTTACATTTCGCTCATCGCCGATAAAAGCCTCTCGACCGAGCAGCGCGAACAGGCCGTGGAGCTTGCCGTCAGCCTTTTTGAAAAAGACTACATATTGAATGGGAAAAGACGCTCGCCTTACGTGCAGGTATCACGCCGCAATGGCACGATCTCTTCCGTACCGGTGCGGATCTACTTCAAAAACCTGATGAATGTGAAGTTCGATAAGGTAGAAATTACCTATTACGATGCCGCAGTGGTGTCGGAGTTTGAAAAAGGCACCGACGGCAATTACCACGCCACCGCGACTTACTACCAGCAATTTAAGGGAATGGACAAGAAGGGCAACCTCATTTACGGCAGTCGCGACCGCAAGGATATCCGCGTAACCGCGCAGAGCGCCGCCGTGTATGCACAGGCGGGAAAAGAAGATTTGAAAATCTTCTTCGGCGACATTACCGTACGCGATACCGTGCCTATTCCGGGTTTCTAAGGCGGGCAGCTATGACAAAACTTTGGTTATTGGCCCTACTCATTCCCGTTTCGACGTTGAACGCGCAGGTTGTGCCGCCACAAGCCGATACGGCCCCGCAATCCGCCGGCAGGAAAGACCTGAACAAACATGCGCCCGAAGGTTTTATGAATGGGCAAATCAAACATGTAAGCGACTTTATCGAAAGGTTCAATCATGCTGTAAAAGCCGGAAATAACGGAGAGGCGGCATTGAGGGCACTTTTTAATGAAGACGACCCGCGGCTTCCCGGGCGTGCGCGGGCAGCACATCCGTACGAGAGCCAGGTAACGACTTTTATCCAATCGGTGAATGCAGGGAAAATCATGATCCCGAAACGCGGTGTAATAAGGGCCGTAACAGGGCTGAAAGTAAGTTATGCCGGGGCGACGGATACTGTAATCGTGCATTTGCGTAAGGATTACACCGCCGACAGTGCCGCGTACTGGCACATTATAAAGGTAGTTGCGTCTGCCCGCCTTGCCGGACAAAAAGCGAGCGACCGAAAAGTGCGGGAAAACGAAAAAAGGGTCGAGCTTCCGCCCAATGCGAATGAGGTGAGTTTTCTCCCCCTGCTGCGCGGATTGGATGATTATCGGAGCCTCGCGCCGTTCACGCATTGCGGGGAATGCCGTGACGCAGCGTGGCTAAAAGTAGAAAATGCATTGCAAAATGGCCAACTGACCGCCGAAGCCGTGGTATCCAACCGGATTTACCTGACCGCCGGAGCCTGGGAGGCAGAACTTAGTGAGTTTATCCGGGAGAAAGAAAACTCGGGATGGCTGATCAGCGATCTGGTTGAAAAAAATGCAACTGTGAAGTGATAAGGTTTTGTCCAGCGCGGGGATCAAGTACCAAATGCCCATCCTCGGGACTACCAAAACCTTAAAAAATACGCCGATGAAAACTGTTTCGATCCAAAAACTGATGCTCAGAATCTTGCTTGTAATGCTGCTGACGTGGACCGTAAGTGTGCTGCCGGCCACCGCAGGCTCACTGCTCGATCTTTCGGCCAAAGCGAAAATCGATACGGCACTGGCTTTCATCGGCAAGCTGCAACACCGTGTTTCGGACGACGAGTTTATCCGCCTCCGCGACCAGAGCGACTCGCTTTTCACCACCAGCGGGTATATCAACCTCGAAACCAGCGACGGAAAGCAACTGCGGCTCACCCGCGGCGAGTTCCTCACCCGGGCGCGCGATCGCCAGGCCGCATACAAGCTCAAAAAAGCGACATTGGTCCTCAACGACCAGTTCCGCAAAGCCCCAAACGATCGCTGGTATTGCCGGAGTACCACTTTCCATGAAGTAAATCGCTTCGACGGTGACCATCCTATTCCCGAAAAAGTAACATCCGTGAAACGGAAGCCGGTAAGAGCCAAATCCCCGTCCGGAGCGGAAAGTTACTGGCAGATCATCGAGCTTACCTTAACCGAAAAGTAACCTGACTGAATCCATATTTACCGTAATCCAACTACCAGAAATGAGATCCTCCATCAAAATTGCCGCCTTATCCATGCTCGCATGGGCTGCTGTTTTCCCAGCATCCGAATCCCTGGCCCAAACACGCCGGATGGGATTGAAAATGGACGATGCCAAATACCTGCGCGGTGCAGTCAGCCATGGCATGCATGCG
>CAMLNK010000062.1 GCA_946481035.1 uncultured Dyadobacter sp.
AATTCCATATTCTCGAAGAAATCCAGCGGCGCCTTCCCGGCTTCCCGCTGGTTTTGCACGGCGGCTCCAATGTGGTGCCGGAGGTGATTGAGCGCATTAATGCAGCCGGCGGCCAGCTGAAAACAGATGCCAAAGGTGTGCAGGAAGAAGAGATCAGAAAGGCCATTCCACTGGGAATCTGCAAAATCAATATTGCTACCGATACCCGGTTGCTCTGGACGATGGTCAACCGGGAATTTTTCCGCGACCGCCCCGATGAGTTCGCCCCGACAACACCGGGGAAGATTTTTATGGAGGAATACAAAAAATTTATGCTGAAAAAGTTCGACCTGTTCGGTTGCACGGGCAAGGCGGGCGATTTCAGTGACATTATCAGCTGACTCTGTTTAGAACAGTAAATATTCAAAGACATGACCAAACGACTCACGGTGGCGCAGGCTACCATCATGTTTCTAAAAAACCAGTATATCGAGCGCGACGGCATCGAAGAACCTTATTTCGGCGGCTGTTTCGGTATTTTCGGGCACGGTAATGTGGCGGGCCTCGGCCAGGCGTTACAGGAAAACCCTGATTTCCGTTACTACCAATGCCGCAACGAGCAATCGATGGTGCATACTGCGGTCGCTTACGCTAAGGTAAAGAACCGGCTGGGTGCATTCGTCTGCACGACGTCGATCGGCCCGGGTGCTACCAATATGATCACCGGTGCTGCATTGGCGACCATTAACCGGCTGCCGGTACTACTCCTGCCGGGCGACATTTTCGCTACCCGCGAGCCTAATCCGGTTTTGCAGCAGCTCGAAAGTGCCGCTTCTCAGGATATTTCTGTAAATGATTGTTTCAAACCGGTTTCCAAATACTGGGACCGCATTAATCGTCCCGAACAACTCATTTACTCACTGCCCGAGGTAATGCGTGTACTCACTTCACAAGCGGAAATGGGTGCCGTGACGCTCTCGATGCCCCAGGATGTGCAGACGCACGCTTACGATTTCCCTGAATCATTATTCCGAAAGCGTGTTTGGCATGTCGGCCGGCCGCGTCCGGACCTTGTAACCTTGCAAAAGGCGGCGGAATGGATCAGATCTGCTCAAAAACCGGTAATTGTTGCCGGCGGCGGGGCTATTTACAGCGGAGCGTCCGAAACGCTTCATGCATTTGCAACGAAAACCGGCATTCCCGTTGGCGAAACTTTCGCGGGCAAAGGTGCAGTGCGCTACGATGCGCCTTACAGCGTCGGCGGCCTTGGTGCAACCGGTACCAAATATGCGATCGACGTGGCCAACCAGGCTGACCTGGTGATCGGTATCGGCACGCGTTACAGCGATTTTACAACGGCTTCCAAATCGATTTTCAAAAACCCGGATGTCCGTTTTATTAATATCAATATCAGCGAGTTCGATGCATTCAAGCATGCTGCCTTACCAGTGATTGGCGATGCGAAGGCGGTATTGGAAGAACTGGGCGGACTTTTGGGTAATCATGAAGTCGCACCAGACTACCGGCAGCATATTGCCGACATTAACAAGGCCTGGGACGATGAGGTAACGCAAATTTATGCCGAAGGCAACAGCACAGTGCCGCCGATCGATCAGGCAGTGGTAATCGGTACATTGAACAACTTCATGGACGACCGCGATGTGATGATCAATGCGTCGGGCAGCGCGCCCGGCGATTTGCACAAACTGTGGCGTGCCACCGACCCGAAAAACTTCCACCTCGAATATGGTTTTTCCTGCATGGGTTACGAGATCGCAGCGGGCCTCGGCGCCAAAATGGCCGATCCTACCCGCGAGGTGTACGTACTCTGCGGCGACGGCGGTTACCTGATGAACAATCACGAAATCGTGACGGCCATTCAGGAAGGCGTGCGTTTCACGATCCTGCTTTTGAACAACAACGGCTACGCAAGTATCGGCGGGTTATCGGAAAGCATCGGCAGCGAGCGCTTTGGAACCATGTACAAATACCGCGAAAACGAAACCGGCCAGTTATCCGGCGGATTTTTACCCGTCGACCTTGCTAAAAACGCCGAAAGCCTCGGCGCAAACGTCATCCGCGCTACCGATCGTCAGTCTCTGGAAAATGCATTGGCCCAATCCAAAACGGCCGACCGCACCACCGTCATCTACATCGAAACCAGCCTCTACCGCACCGTAAAAGGCTACCACGCCTGGTGGGAAGTGCCTGTGGCCGAAGTTTCGACGTCGGCGTCGGTCCAAAAGGCATTTGAAACTTATCGCGAGAACAAGAAAACGCAACGGATCTTTTTATAGGGAGTAAAGGAGGAAAGGGAGGAAGGAGGAAAGGGAAGTAATATTCCCCCCACATCTCCCCTTCCTCCGTCCTCCCCTTCCTCCCTTTTATCCCTTTCAAAAAAATGAACTTCGAAAACATCCAACTAGGCGTTGCTCCTATTAACTGGACCAACGACGACATGCCGGAGCTTGGCGGCGAGAATACATTTGAGCAATGCGTGAGCGAAATGGCGCTGGCCGGGTTTACGGGTTGCGAGGTGGGTAACAAGTTTCCACGTGATACCAATGTGCTGAAAAAAGCATTGAGGCTCCGCGGCTTACAGATCTGCAACCAATGGAATAGCTACGAGCTGACGACCAAAACGTTTGCCGAAAACCGCGAAAATTTCACCAAACTACTCGATTTCCTTGAAATCATGGGTGCGAAGGTGATTGGTGGCGGCGAAACCGGAAATAGCTGCCAGGGCCAAATGGATGTGCCGGTATTTGAAGGCAAAGGAATGCTGAATACCCGTGAGGATTGGGATAACTTCACCTACGGCCTCGACGAGCTCGGCAAGATCGCCCGCGACCGCGGCATGAAACTGGCTTTCCACCACCATATGGGCACCTGCATTCAAACCGTCGAAGAAACTGACCGTCTGCTCAACGAAACCAACCCCGACTACGTGTTTCTCAACTACGACTGCGGGCACTTCCATTTCGCAGGAGAAGACCCCGTAGCGGCATTGAACAAATACATCGGGCGAACAGCGCATATACATTTGAAAGACGTGCGCCCGAACGTGCTGCAACGCGTACACGACGAGCGCCTGAGCTTCCTGACAGCTGTCAAAAACGGCGTATTCACCGTTCCCGGCGATCCCGAGGGCTGCATTGACTTCCCTTCGCTTTTCGCGACTATCAAAGAAAGCGATTACGCCGGCTGGATCGTCCTTGAAGCAGAACAAGACCCCGCCAAAGCAAATCCGCTGGAATATGCGATCATAGCACGGAACTTTTTCAGGGGGTTGACAGGGATTTAAGCACCCATTCCTTCATAAATCGCCACTGGCTCCGGACGCAGCTTTTGCTTTAAAAGCTTCCGGACTAGTGGCGATAATTTTGTTGTAACGCTACCGCTTGATTCCTCGTAACAGACGGGAAGTCATCCAGAAAATCGTCGAGCGAAACGCCTGCTTCAAGGTGATCGAAAAGCGAATCGATCGGCACCCTGGTTCCGCTGAAAACAGGCTGCCCGCTCAATATCTCCGAGTCGATCGTAACTAACTCATGAATTCCCATACTCTTTTTACGTTCCATCGCTGAAAAGGTAACGGCGTTGTAGTAACAAATTAGCAAATTTTTCGCGTTAAGCATTCCCGCCACCGCCACATTTCCCCTCTCCCCAACGTAACAGCAGTATATTACCGATTAACCTATATTACAATACGGCCTATGGCAAATCAGTTTACGCATTAATTTAAACTGAACACTATGTTAAACTTCAAACAATTACATCTTCTCTATGTCCTGATTTTTGCGCTGGCGGTGGTGGGTTGTAAGGACAAGGATGTCGACCCGGCCGTCGAAACCATCGATTCTACCACCACGGCGGATTATCCCAATATCAATAGCTGGCTTTACGATGTCATGGACGATGCCTATTTCTGGTACAAAAACCTGCCGGCCAAGAGCAGCCTCGACAATACGATCGATCCTCATGACTATTTTGAAAAACTCGTCTACCAGCGCGCCACCGTCGACCGCTTTTCGGCGGTTACCGACGATATCGACGCATTGCAGAATGAATTCAACGGCATCAGCAAAATTTTCGGGATCAGCTATTCATTGTCTTACACCGATAATGGCAAGTCGAACATTGCCGCTTTCCTGAACTATGTGGTAAAAGGCAGCCCGGCTGAGGCGGCAGGGTTGAAACGGGGCGATATTCTTATGAAAGTAAATGGCACGCAGCTCACTTCGAGCAACTACACCTCACTGCTCAGCGGTAACGAGACGGCCACCTTTACGTTGGGAGAAATTTCCGGTTCGGCTATTGTAGCGGGCAGCCAAACAGTAACCATGACCAAAGCAGTGGTAAGGGAAGATCCGGTTCTATTTTCGACGGTTATTTCGAAGCCAGCTTATGGTAAAACGGTCGGCTACCTGGTTTACACCCAATTTGTACCCGGTACCGATGCCGACGAATCGAAATATGATAATGAGCTGCGCCAGGTATTTGCGGATTTCAAAAGCAAGGGTGTGAATGAACTTGTGCTCGATTTGCGGTTCAATCCGGGAGGTTATATCAGCTCGGCCGAAACGCTTGCGTCGCTGATCGGAACGGGCGTTTCCAGTTCCAAAATCTTTTACAAAGAACAATGGAACGACAAGTACACCGCCTACTGGCAGAAAACGAAGGGGGCCAATGCACTCAACTATCCTTTCCTGAGCGAAGCGAATAATATCGGCAGCACCCTAAGCCGCGTGTTCGTGCTCACATCCAATGGCACAGCCTCCGCCAGTGAACTGGTTATCAATGGCTTGAAACCTTACATGAGTGTAATCAGGATCGGAGAGCATACTGCCGGCAAAAACCTGTTCGGCCAGCTCGTCGGCGACGATCAGAATCGATGGAAATGGGGCGCATACATCATGCTGGGCCAAACCGCCAACGCCAACGGCGAGTCGGATTACGGCACTGTCAACGGGATGACGCCCGACTATGAAGTGGAGGATTCCACTGTGCCTTACCTGCCTTTTGGCGATGAAAATGAAACGCTGCTTCGCAAGGCGCTCGATGTGATGGGTATTCCCGCCCCGACCGGACAGCGCCTGACGGCGACGAAGAGCGTCGACAGCTTCCGCAAAATGCTTCATGATGACCTCAAAACGAAGGAAAACCTCATGATCCGCAGCGGAAACGTAAGAGTAATCCCTTAGTAAACTCTCACATACATATTGTTGTCTGGACCAGGCCTGCATTTGCGGGCCTGGTCCGTTTAATGTCCGTTCCATCAAAAAAGCGTCGAACCGGCATCGTTTTAGTTGTATTTACAGTAATTTTGAATCCCAATTTTTACTCACGTTCGGTATGCAGGCAATGATATGAAGTTGAACGCTCTACATATCCTCATTTTTTTCTGCTCTCTCCTGCCTTTTGCCCAGGCGCAGACCGGCAAACACACCTATCGTTTTAAAAACGAACTCACCGTGGCGCAACCGGAATGCGGCCCCAAGCTTGTACAGCGGCAAGCAGCCGGTTCATGCGCCGCCGGAACTGCACCCGGCAGGTTTTTCGAAGATGTGCTGCCTTGTGGTGGACGGCGGGCCGTTTATCACAATAATATGAACTGGGGGCTGATGTACCCCAACACCGAAGGTCTTGTTTCTGAATCCTACACCATCCAGATCTATCTCAAAGTAACCGACTGGGGCGAAAAATGGGCCAGGATTATCGACTTTTCGAATGGTACCCGCGATGACGGTATTTATTTCAAAAGCGCTCCCGAAAGTAACGAGCGCTGTCTGGATTTCTTTCCGAATGGCATTGTCGGGGCGTGCCCTTATTTCGACAGCTCCACGTATTATTTGCTGACTTTCACACGTGACGGTGCGACGGGTAGAATGGAGGTTTATGTGGGCAATAACCTGTTTGCTACTTACATCGATGCTGCCAAAAACTATGTGGGCAAGGCCGGCGTGCCGATTTACATTTTCCGCGATGACAATGCCGAGCCCTGTGAGTCGGGTGAGGCCAATTTTGCGTACCTGGCTTTTCATGGAAAGCACTTTTCCCAAACCGAGGTAAATAAATCAGTATCAGATATTTGCTTTGAAGCCAGCATCAACTCTTACGCCGATTTCTCCATTTCGCCCAACCCGGTATGCGGCCACACTGCGAATGTCGAAGTGAAATATACCGGACCCATTCCTTCGCCGGGCACAGGTTATGATTTTAAATGGAACTGGGACGGGGCAACCGTTATTTCCGGTTCGGGAATGGGGCCTTATGTGGTGAATTGGGCCACCGGAGGCACTAAGAATGTTTCGCTCACAGTGACGAGCCAGGCTTGCGGCAATTCGCTCGATAACCTCAAACAGATTGTGATCAGCAGCCCTACCCTTACCACGGAGGTCACGCCCGGCAACTGCGACACCGGGACTAATGGGACGATTACCCTTACGGCCACGGATGGCATCTCTCCCTACCAATATTCTATCGACTCGGTGAATTACCAGGCGTCGAACGTATTTCGCCTGCCGGCGGGGCATTACAGGGTATTTGCCAAAGACGGCAATGGGTGTACAACCGCACAAAATGCCGACGTGACATTTGCCAGTGACATTACCCTTAGTTCTATACCCGACACCACCATCTGCGTCGGACAATCGGTGCAGCTTGCTACCACCAGCAATGGCCAGACGTTTTCCTGGGTACCACAAAATGGCCTGGATAATGCCAGCGCGCTGGCACCGATAGCAACACCGGAAGCGACCACAGAATACATTATTACTGCTACCAAAGGCTTTTGTACGCAAACAGACACGGTTGAGGTCCGTGTTTCACCTAAAATCGAGGTCAATGTCACGCCTGATGCTTTGATAGAATACAATGTGCCGTTTCAGCTGAATGCGAGTTCGCCTCAGATCCGCGATTATGCGGGCGCTACGTTTGTCTGGTCCCCGGCCGACGGGCTGAGCGACGCCAATATCCCGAGTCCGGTTGCTGTTTTGCAGGAAAATCACTCCTATACGGTGGATGTTACATCGGAGTTGGGCTGCAAGGGTACCGGTCAGGTAAACCTTTCCATTAAACGCCAGGAGAATATTGTGATTCCGACTGCCTTTTCGCCAAATGGCGATGGCCGAAACGAAGTGCTCACGCCGGTCGTGAACGAAATCCAATCGATCCGCTACTTCCGTATTTATAACCGCTGGGGACAACTGGTGTTCTTTACCGACCAGCTCAACACCGGCTGGGACGGCTCTTTCAAAGGCGGCGGCGCGATTTCAGGTACTTATGTGTGGGAAATCGAAGGTGTTTCGACGAAGGGGAAGGTGATCAGCAAAAAGGGTGCGGTGATGTTGATGCTGTGATGATGGCCGACCACCGACGGCTGACCGCCGATGCTTAATTAGCATTAAGAATCGGCGGTCGGCGGTCAGTCGTCGGCAGTCATTTTACCTGCTTATCCAGCTAAACTCATATGCAAGATCCGGAATGCGGGTGCGGTCGGCGATTCTTCTGAGGCGTGCAGGGAGGGCCATGAGGTAATCTCTTGCTTTTTCCGCTTTCTCATTGATATCACGCACAGAACCGATATTCCACTCGTTGAGCAGATCTTCGAGAATGTCGATATAATCGAGCGTCGTGTATACGCCCAGGCGTTGCGCCGCGTCGGAGAAGTGGGAGAAAGTCTCACCCATTTTAACACCGGTTTCCCGCATGAAATGCGCGGGCATCACGATCTTCTTCCTCATCATATCTTCCAAAGCCAGCAGCAGTTCCGACGGGTCAACTTCCAGGATACGCGTCACAAACGTTTTGTAGGCCTTTGCATGGCGCATTTCGTCGGAAGCGATCACACCGCATATTTTCGACAAATGCGGGTTACCGAATTTCTTTGCGAGCGTAGCCGTGCGGCGGTGCGAGACGTTGGTGGCAAGCTCCTGGAATGAGGTATAAATGAAGTTGCGGTATGGGTCGCGGTCGGTACCGATATCGAAGCCGTCGGCGATCAGGTATTGCGTTGAAACCTCCATAGCACGCATGTTCACACGGCCGGAGAGATAAAGATATTTGTTGAGCAGGTCGCCGTGGCGGTTTTCCTCGGCCGTCCAGGCCCGTACCCATTTCACCCATCCCGATTCCGGCTCGTCGACCTGGTTTACACCGATCACATCCACCAGCCAGGATTCGTAAGTAGGCAATGCCTCTTCCGTAATCGTATCCCCGATCAGCACGGCAATGTAGTCATAAGGCAGATCGCGGCAACTTTCCTGCAACAGCTTTACTTCATGCAAAAAATTCTCGCGGGTTGCATCCGGCAGGAAATCAGCCGGTTGCCAGTTTTCTTCGATCGGTTTAAGGTACTCAGCAATGAGCCCGTCCAGGTCTTTGCCTATATGTTTCATTACTTCAAGCCTTTCAGCTGAAAGCGTAATATCCATTTGTATCTCGATTTAAACACTATTGACTATTTTACAAATAACGTGAATAATACGTAAGTTTTGAATGACAATTGTCATTTCACGGTTTAGAATTTGGAGTAACCAAAACAGATTTAGACTATTTTTGCAGAAAAAATAAGAATGAGAAAAATCCTCGATTACGTTCTGAGTACCCTCTACCTGATCCATTTCGGCCTTACACTCTTAGTATTCCATGTCATACAGGTCATCGCATTCAACGTCTTCGGCAAAAAGGCGCACAAAGTGTCGGTCGACTGGCTTAATTTTTCCCTCACATTCGGGCTCTATCTGACCGGTGCGAGTATCAAGCTCAAAAACCTTGCCCAACTGCCCGACAACCGGCCTATCGTATTCGTGGCCAATCATCAGAGCAGCTACGACATCTCCCCCGTTTACTGGTATATGCGGAAATACAGCCCGCGTTTTGTGTCCAAAATAGAGCTTGCAAACGGCGTGCCCAGCATCTCCTATAACCTGCGCAAAAGCGGCGCGGCGCTCATCAACCGGAAGGACGGCAAGCAGGCAATTACCGAAATCGCGCGCCTTGGCAAACTGATCCAGGACGAAAAGGCATCGGCTATTATTTTCCCGGAAGGTACCCGCACGGCCAGCGGCAATATGAAGGCGTTCCAGCCCGGCGGTGTTGCTACCCTGCTCAAAAGAGCGCCAGACGCACTCGTCGTGCCTGTGGCCATTAACGGCACCGGCGCATTTAACCCCAAAGGGATATTCCCGCTGAAATCTTTCGCGAAGCTCAGTTTCACGGTGCTGCCGGGGATCGAACCGGCCGGCCGGAAGGCGGAAGAAATTTTGAATGAAGCCCAGGAAGCCATTCGTGTGGCGATCGCAGGCTGATTTTCAAATGGTTAAAAAAGCTTCATTTTCGCTTAACAATCGTTAACAATCCCCATTTAAACCTCTGCGGCAGGTATCCCTCTAACCCACAAACATTAAAACTTTTGGGTTATGAAAAAGATACTTTTTGCCGCAGTGGTTCTCGCATTAGGATTCACCAATGCTTCCGCCCAATATGGTCCGCGTTACGATTACCGTGATGGCTACCACGACGACGCCAGCCGTGAAAGAATGTCTGACATCAACAGACTTCAAAGAGAAGCACGACAAAATATAGCCAACGGTGTGCAATGGGGCACGCTCACTTCCCGTGAGGCCAACATGCTCATGAACCGCTACGAAAATATCGAGGATAAAGAACGGCATTTCGCCCGTCGCGGCCACCTGTCGAACCGTGAGGAAAGAATACTCCGCAACGACCTGCACGAGCTGATGTCGGATACACGCCGCCTCAGCCGCGACCGTGATCGCTGGTCACGCGATGGCCGTCACAGAGGCCGGTTCTAATATATTAAAGGTTATAGTTGAAGGTTTAGGGTAATGCAAAAAGCACCGGGACGTTGGCCCGGTGCTTTTTTATTCGTTTTTGAAGTACCTAACAAGTTTCACATGTGACTTTTCGAACCCCTCGCGCTGGTAGAACCTGTGCGCCTGCTCACGAGTAGCGCGCGAAGTAACCTCCATTTGAATAGCCCCCTCCCCCTTCGCGAATGCGGTAACATGCGCCATTAATGCATTTCCGACCTTTTGCGAGCGACATTCCGGCTGCACATACATTTCCTGAATCTCCGAAACCAAAGCCGCGTGGTGCAACAGCGGCTGAATATGGCAGCTCACCATTCCGACGGCTTTCTCTCCGATTTCGGCCAGGAAATAGGTGATATTCGAGCTTGTAATATTGCGGTCGAAGGCTGCGTCGAACACCGGCCGGTCGAGGACCA
>CAMLNK010000063.1 GCA_946481035.1 uncultured Dyadobacter sp.
TCTGGATTCCTTACATGCGCCGGTCTGAACGCGTGAAACGCACATTTGTAAATACATACGAGGCCAGTCCGGTAAAGGAAACTACCGAAAGTGCGGAAGTAACGGAGCCTTTGGAATAGTAATTCGGCATTAAGTAAACAAAAAGCCGGTCAAATTCCTCCGACCGGCTTTTCTGTTAAACTTCAAATATCAATACCCATCATTCTGCTTCAAATACCCCGGCAAATTCGACGCGCCGTCGATGGCGGTTTGCGGGATCGGGAAGATGCGCTTCTTCACGTCGGTGTTGGTTTTTTCGGTCCATTTGCCTTCGTATTTGCCGAAACGGATCATGTCGGGGCGGCGAAGCATTTCCCAGTAGAACTCGAAACCGCGCTCGCGGAAGAGGAGGTCTAGGTTCATGCTGGTCAATGCGGGAGGCGCGAGCGTCTTCGTGCGTGATGCGCGTACGAGGTTCACGTCGGCGAGGGCACCGGCTGCGTCATTGCTTTTGCGCAGTTTCGCTTCGGCACGCATCATATAAATGTCCGCCAGACGAGCGATCACGATATCGGCCTCGCCGCGGTTACGACCGGTGTTCGATTTGTTGCTGAACTCGTATTTCTCTACCCGGTAGCCGGTGTTGTAGTTGCTGCCGGCGGTCGTAAAGTCGATCATTTCGGAGAAGCTGACAGGCAGATCGGCGCGGTTGCGCGTCACGTAGCTCAGTTTGCCTACTTTCAGCTTGCCATCCGGGCAGCGAAGGAATGCACCGTTTACCCGCAAAGCACCATATTGCTGGCCTCTCAGGATACCACGGTTGATTTTATAATCAGCGTCGTTAATGCAGGTATCGGCCGCATTGGTATATACAGACATGTTTTGCTGGTAAAAACGCGGGTCACGCGCAGGGTCAACTGCACCATAAGCTTGTACCCAGCTCTGATAGAAATCGGACGTGATCGCCGGGCCGTCGGTACCGTTCGCAGCCGGGAATTCCGCCAGCGGGAACTGGTCGCCCGAGATCGAGAAGTAGGCCATACGGTTATGTCCGTTCAGTTCGGCGCGTTGGTCAACCGCAAAAATGATCTCTTCGTTGGTATGATTGGCATTGCCGAAAATTGCGAAATAGTCAGCCGAGAGTTTAGCCTGACCGGAGTTGATCACTTTGTCGGTGTACTGGATCACTTTGTCCATATCCTCGGCTTTGAAATCGAATGTAGCGCCGTAAATGTTGCGGTACACGGCTGCATTCAAATTCAGGCGCGCCAGCAAGCTCCATACAGCTGCCTGGTTCAGGCGGCCGGGGCCTACCACCGATTTGGGCTGCAATACCGGTTCGACGGCCAGAAATTCGCTTTCGATGTACTTAACAGCCTCATCGCCGCGAATGATCGTGGAAGTAGTTCCCGGATCATCCTTCACAAATGCAATACCGAACAAATCCAGCATCACCATATTGTAATACGCGCGCATTCCGCGGGCCTCGGCGGTGTAAAGTGCCGTGTTGGGCGACGTGGCGTTTTTCAGGCCTTCGATAGCCGTAATACATCTCGAAATGGACTGTACCAGCTGGTTCCATGTGTTGTTCACGTTGGGATCGGTGCTGGTGGTGTTGTGCCCGTGCAATGCGATGTAAATACCGTTATCACCCCAGTCGGTCCCGCCGCGGTAGGGCAGGATGGCCTCGTCGGTGGATATTTCCTGCAATGCAAAATAGGTGGTATGCTGGAAAAGGTTGGGCAGCAATGCGTAGGTAGGTGCCAGCAGCCCGTTGACGGTTTCTTCTTCTGAAAGCTTTGCTGTGAGTGTTTCGTCGAGCACTTGTTCTTTCAGATCGGTACAGGCGTTGCTGAGCATGAGCAGGCCGGCTACCGCAAATATGGTTGATAGTTTCTTCTTCATGGGTCATTAATTAAAAGCCGAGATTGATCGAGAAAATGACGGTTTTCGCTTTCGGATAGCTCAGGTAGTCGATACCGTAAGAGGTAATGCCGGCGATCGAGCGGTCGTTGTTAACTTCCGGGTCGTAGCCATTGTATTTGGTCCACAATGCCAGGTTCTGGCCTGTTACCGAAATGCGGGCTGTCTGTACCCATCTGTTAATGCCCAACTTGGCGGTATTGAGATTATAGCCTAGTACAAGGTTGTTCAGCCTCAGGTAAGCGCCGTTTTTGAGATACCTTGTCGAAACACCCGCTGAGTTGTTCACCGATTCCTCCGGCGATTCGAGTGCTTCCGGCGTCACGTTCACACCTTTCGACAATTTCAGCTTGTAGAAATTCGAGTTGGCGGTGTTGTCATATACCTTGTTACCCGCAACGCCATTGAAATTCGCGCTCAGATCGAAGCCTTTGAAACTGATATTTCCGTTGAAGTTGTACATCCGGGTAGGCAATGCGGTACCAGCTACAATCCGGTCGGCGTCGTTGACGATGCCATTACCATCCACATCACGGAACTTGCTGATCCCTTTCTCGTCGAACCCGATGAACTCTTTCAGATAAAATGAGCCGATCGCCTCGCCATTGATATAACCATTGATGGTCGCCGACGTCAAGCCCGATCCTTGTGCCGAACCCGACGGGATCACGGTATAAGGAGAATGTTCCACACGGTTCTTGATAAAGGTAATATTTCCACCCACCGAGTATCTCAGGCCATTTTCGAGCGAGTTGCGATAGTTCAGGTCGAATTCCATACCCTGGTTAATGATCTGCATGCCAGGAACGTTGGTCCAGAAAGTACCGGCTGGCTGTACGGGGTCGGCCGGAATCACTTCGAGGAGCATCTTTTCGGATACTTTTCTGAAATAGTCGATTTCACCGCTCAATGCACCCTTGAACAAGCCGAAATCAAGACCTAAATCGGTCTGTTTGGAAACTTCCCACTGAATGTTGGGGTTGGCCAGACGCGTGTAGGTTGTACCGCCGGGGTAGGTTGTACCACCGTCGAGCGGGTAGCTCGCTGTTCCTGAAACCACCGACGTAAACCGCGCCTGTGTGATTTTGGAAGGGATTTCCTGGTTACCCGTTGATCCCCAGCCAGCGCGGAGTTTCAGCTCCGAGAATGGCGACGATTTCATGAACGGTTCTTCTGATATTCTCCAACCTGCTGAGAATGAAGGGAAAGATCCGTATTTGTTGTTAGACCCGAATTTCGAAGATCCATCGATACGCAATGTAGCTGTGAGCAGGTATCTGTCTTTAAATCCATAGCTCGCACGGCCAAAGAACGATTGCAGCTCATTGATCGTCGCGAAGCCGCCGGGCTGGTTCAATGTCAATGAAAGATCCTGTCCGAGACCTGGGTTGTAGATCGGCTCGATATCGGAAATCGGGAACTTATTGATGCTGAAATTCCGGCTCTGGATGAAAATACGCTGGTACGAATGACCGAGCAAAGCCGTGAGGCTGTGCATTTTCGTATTCAGGTTGTAAGTCAGGTAGTTCTCGATCAGCCTGTTGGTATTGCGCAGGCCGTAGGTTTCCAGCCGTCCGATTTCAGCCGGGATCGTGCTCGGCAGCAACTGCTTATCCTGGGTAGCAGTTGAGTTATCAATGCCAAAATTCAGTTTATAAACCAAACCTTCGATAATCTTTACCGAAGGCGAAATGCTCGCCAGCACGCGGTTGGTGGTGAGCAGCTCCTTGTACTGCTGCAAAGTGAATAGCGGATTGGTAAAATCCTGGTATTGAACCAGCTGTCCATTCGCATCATAAGGTGCATACGTTGGGTTGATCGTGAGGGCGCTGCCAATTACACCCTGGATGTTCGGGCGTTGATTCTTGGTATTGGTGGCATTCAGGTTGAAATCGAGTGTCACACGGTCTTCAAACAATTTTTGAGAAAGGTTCACACGGCCTGTGTAACGGTTCTGCTGGCTGTTTTTCAGGATACCCTGTTGTTTCTGTGATCCAAATGACGCGTAATAGGTCATTTTTTCGCTGCCTCCTCCAATGGATACATTATGGTTATGCGTAGTGGCGGTCCGGAAAATTTCCTTTTGCCAGTCGGTATCCGCTTTGCCATCGGCCACCGTCGCGCCGAGTTTCGTAGCCTCTGCCAAAAACTCAGGTCCGGAGAGTACATCCAGCGGACGCGCCACATTAGAAATACCCAGGCTTCCCGAATAGGTGACCGCAGCCTGGCCTGATTTGCCTTTCTTCGTCGTGATGAGGATCACCCCATTCGCACCACGGGCACCGTAAATGGCTGTTGCAGAAGCATCTTTCAAAACGTCGATCGACTCGATATCCTGAGGGTTCAGGAAGTTGAGCGGGTTCGCGTCACCGCCGGTACCGCTGTTGTCGAGCGCCATACCGTCCACCACGAACAATGGCGTGCTGCCGGTGCGCACACCGCCCGGACCACGAACGGTAATGTTGGTTTTGCCGCCCGGCTCACCAGTCGCCGAGGTAATGTTCACACCCGATACCCGTCCTTGCAGCAATTGCTCGGGCGAGTTGATGATCCCCTGGTTGAAGTCCGCACTTTTCAGCGACTTTACCGAACCGGTAATATCCTTTTTGGTCGTGCTGCCGTAACCGACCACCACCACTTCGCTGAGGTTGGAGGCCGCTTCTTTGAGCTTGATCTGGATGGAATTGGCATTGCTTTCGGTCAGAAGGAAATCTTTCAGCGATTGTTTTTCAAAACCGATGTAGCTGAATTCGAGATTATACCGTTGGCCGGTTTGCAAATTTGCAAAACTAAAAGAGCCTGATTCATTGGTAGTTGCACCTTGTTTGTTGTTGCCGTTGGCATCGGAGATCACGACGGTAACACCCGGCAACCCTTCGGACGAGCCTTCTGTGGTAACCTTTCCGGTGAGCGTGATTTCCTGCAATTTGTACATGTTGGTTTCAACATGATTTCTGGGCTGGCCTTCGGGAACCGGTATTTCAGCTGCTGCGATGGCATGCAGGCCGCAAACGGCCGTTACCTGCATAAGGCAGTTTCGGATTATCCCGGTCCTGACTGATAGAGTCGAAGTCTTTCTCATAGTCGTGGATTATTGGATTTTACAGTGAATAGAATGTTGGAGCAAAAGAGATTTTTAGTCATAGAGGATAATTTGGGAGTAATGAGTTACAAGATTACCAATTGTATTATTAAGATAATTAATAGTAATAACTTTATAGTCAATGCAAACGTTTGAAATTCTGTGCAAACGTTTGAAAAAATATAAAGATTAAATAGGATGAAATTAATACGGATTTCTGAGGTGTAGGAATAGTGATTTTAAATCATCCCAAAGTCTAATAGGGGTGAGAAAAGTTGCATTAAAGCAGCATTTCAAGCCAAAAATGGCATTACCAGAAAGAATAAATGAAGGAATCGGCTTTAAGGAATTGTTAAATCGCCGTGCACGGTTAGAACGCGGATTGGAAAGTGGAATAGCGGGAGGACGGAGGAAGGAAGAACGGGACGAAATAGACAAAGCCGGGTAACGCCACGCGGAGGAAGGCCGCGACAGCTAATTTTCCGGTGGTTAGGCGGCGGTTTCTAACGGCAGCGGCTTGATGGTCAGACCGTATGTTTTCAGGAGATCGTCCAGTTCTTGCTGGTGTTCGGCGAGTAAACGCTCGTACTGCTTGATGATCGACGGAGTATCGCCCAGTTCGCGATGCAATTGCAGGGTTTTGTTAGTAAATGCTACCAGTTCAATGAGCCTGGTAACCTTTGCTCCCCATTCGTGCAAGTCCTCCAATGGTTTCATATCCATGATCTAAAAATTTAGTTGTATAAAACCTTTTGCTTTCAAGGCACGCGAGGTCGTGAATTGGTTATACCATTGAAGCCTGTCGGTATGATAGAAAACGTACTTTTTATGCGCCTCAGGATATTTTTTCACAAAGTATTCGTCAACCCTTGTTTTGTGACCCCGGTAGTAATCACGTAAAGTGTCGATTTCATGTTCATTGGCGTAATAAATGCCAGCATCAACAAATGTCACGAAATCGATGTCGCTAGGGTTAAGCTTCCTCGTAACGAAACTTCCATCTATCCACTGATGAAATCCCGTGCCAATGATGGCGACCAGTTTTTCCATGTATACCGAAAAATTCTCAAAAATCACCTGCCTCGTGCTGGATCGGGGAAAGGCGTCCACAAACATGGCTTTAAATGTGGGCCAGTCGGTGTAAATAATGTCGTAGGGCTTCAAGTTGCCCTGAGCGTCAAATTCCAAGTGTGTGCAGTTTGATTTTTAGTTTAAATATAACCAAAAATAAACCTTTAAACATCCTGCCGCAATACCTCTAACGGCGGGCGGGATAAGATGCCGCGGCTGTTAAGCAAACCGATGATTACAGTGAGCAACGAGACAAAAAGGAATATCAGTACCACAGGCCCCGGTTCCGGATTGAACTCGGACTCGAAGTTGAACTTGGCGAGGCAGAAGCTTCCGATGACGGCGATAAGGATGCCGGTAAATGCGGCGAGAGCGCCCAGGAAGAAGTATTCGAGCGAGGTGATGACGAATATCTGCTTCCGGCTCGCGCCTAGCGTGCGCAAAAGGACGCTTTCCTGAATGCGTTGGTACTTGCTGATCATGACGGACGCAATGAGGACGATCAGCCCGGTAAGGATGCTGAAACCGGCCATGAAGCGGATTACAAAGCCGATTTTGTTGAAAATATCATCCAGCACGCGCAGCACGAGGGCGAGGTCGATGATGGAAATGTTGGGATATTGCCTTACCAACGCCTGCTGGAAACGGGCGGAAACCGTCGGGTTGGGCACGTGCGTGAGCATGGCATGGAACTGCGGCGCTTCTTCGAGGACGCCGGTCGGGAATACGACCAGGAAGTTGGTGCGCACTTCGCTCCAATTCACTTCCCGGAAACTGGAAATGGTGGTAGGCATAATGGTGCCTTGTACGTTGAAAACCAACGTGTCGCCGAGTTCGAGGCGGCTCCGTTCAGCGAAGCCTTGCTCGACGGAAATGGGGATCAGTTCCGAGGATTTGTCATATTTGCCCTGCCATTTGCCTTTTGTGATTTTCTCGGAAGACGTGGTCGAATCGCGGAATGTGACGCGGTACTCGCGGCCGAAAATGCGGCGCGATTGCTCGGCTGTGGTGTCACCTTCGAAATCGGCGGCGGTTTTGCCGTTGATTTCTTCCAGACGCATATTCACAATGGGAACACTCTGGTTAATAGGCACATTTTGCGCCTTGGCGATGGCCAGTACACCGTCTTTTTGATGGCTCTGTATATCGAAAAGTACCATATTGGGCTGGTTGCCGCTGCTCGACAGTTTCACGCGGGTGAGCAGGATGGTCTGGATAAAAAAGAGCGTGCAAATCAGCGAGGTGCCGAGGCCTACCGAGACGATGAGAATGGTGGTCTGATTGTTGGGCCGGTACAGGTTCGCAAGTCCCTGGCGCCAGAGGTAGCTCCACGAAGTAGGGAAGAACCGGCGCACGAGCCACATCAGCAGGCTGGCAATGCCGAAAAGGATCAGGAATGAGGTGAGAATGCTGGCGGTAAAAATCAATGCCTGCACCCAGGTTTGCATTTGCAGGAACGAAAATCCGAAAATGAACAGGACGATCAGTCCGTACAAAGCCCAACTGACGGCGTCGCGCTCAGGATGGGAGGCATCGGAAGCGGAGCGGAGTACATTCAGCGGCGACACTTTGCGGATCGATACCAGCGGCGGTAATGCAAAAAGAATGGAAATGAGGATGCCGATGGCAAGCCCTTGCCCGATGGCCGACCATGAAATGTCGGTAGTGAGGTCAAATGGAAGCAGGTCTTTTAAAACCACAGGTAAAAACTGCTGGATCACTGTTCCCAGAATGGTACCAAGCACCGTGCCGATAAGCCCGATGCCGGCGATCTGAATGAGGTAGATCAGGAATGCCTGCGACGCTTTCACGCCCAGGCAGCGGAGTATCGCAATGGAATTCAGCTTCTCGCGCACATAGATATGTATGGCGCTCGCGACGCCTATGCACCCGAGCAGGAGCGCGACGAACCCTACCAGCGACAGAAAGCGCGTAAGATCGCGGAACGAGCGGCCGGTATCTTCCTTTTGGCTTTGAACGGTATTATAGTCAATGTCGTACTTCTCGAATTTCGGTTCCAGCGTTTTGACCATCTTTTCGACATCTGTTTTCGCAGGATATTTGAAATAATACCTATAACCGACGCGGCTACCCTTTTGCATGAGGCCTGTTTGGTCCAGAAAACGCATGGGAATGTAAACCACCGGTGCCACCGACGCGGTAATGCCCGTCGCGCCAGGTGCTTTTTCTAGAATGCCTGCGATGGCGAAAGTAACCTCGCCGATCCGGATCGAATCACCGACCTGCGCGCGGTATTGGAGCATCAGGGTTTGGTCTACCAATGCTTCCTGCCGGTTCCGGAACGTCTTTTCGGCAGACACCGGAATGGTTTCGAGCTTTCCATAATACGGGAAATCGCCAGCAAGGGCTTTCACCTGCGTCAACCGGCTGCCACCGCCTTTATTGAAATACACCATCGAGGCAAATGCCCGTTCTTCCGAACGCACTTTGCCTAGCGAATCGACGAACGCCATCGCCTTTCCTTCCACTTTTTTACCGCTATAAATGGAGAGGTCGGCGCCGATGAGGGTGGCTGCCTGGCTGTCGATATTGTCGCGAAGATTGTCGCCGAGCGAGTAAATGGCTACGAGCGCAGCAATACCGAGGATAATGGACGATATAAACAATGCCAGCCGGGCGCGGTTTCTGCGGCTGTCGCGCCAGGCCATTTGCAATAACCACGAAAGGTTGAATGTATTGGGGTTCATCGGAAATTCACGGGTTAGCTGGCCTCCACAATTTTGCCGCCTTTAATGCGGATAATGCGCTGGGTTTTGGCAGCGAGTTCGAGGTCGTGGGTGACAACTACGAGCGTGGTCCCCGCCTCACGGTTGAGGTCGAAGAGCAATTTTACCACTTTCTCGCTTGTTTCGGCGTCGAGGTTACCGGTGGGTTCGTCGGCAAAAAGGATCTGCGGCTGGTTGGAGAATGCCCGTGCCAGCGATACGCGCTGCTGTTCCCCACCGCTGAGTTGGGTAGGGTAGTGATGGCTGCGTTCGGCGAGGCCCACTTTGTCGAGCAGATCGAGCGCACGGGACTTTACATTCTTTTCACCGCGCAATTCCATCGGTACCATCACATTTTCCAATGCGGTGAGCGTAGGCAGAAGCTGAAAGTTTTGAAAAATAAAACCTACATATTGATTCCGGACGTAGGCGAGCTGGTCTTCATTGAGGCCGTTCAGCCGGGTTCCGTGCAGTTCTACGGTGCCGGCCGTCGAGCGGTCGAGCCCGGCGCAGAGGCCCAGGAGCGTTGTTTTACCGCTTCCCGAAGGCCCTACGATCGAGACCGTGGAACCTGTTTCGATGGAAAAACTGATATTGTCGAGGACTTTAAGGGTGCGGTCGCCGCTTTTATATATTTTACTGACGTCGTGCAGATCGAGTATGGTATTCATCAATCGTTTTTCTTTTATGTTTGCGTGGTGCCCGCGGGCTGCGCGCAGCTCGGGGCGCGAAAGACCTAATTTGGCTTTTTTCGGTTATTGTTTCTCATAAATATAGTTTAAACGGTTTTTAAATGAGAATGAATGGCCGGGTACATCTTTTTAAACTGAAAAATCCGTTCCTTTTCATTACTGACTATGATTGATATGCGTCGTTTTAAGATATTTTTAGCATTATCCCTGCTGACTGCCGTATTATTTTCCTGCGGCGGCGGCAATAAGGAAGAATCGGAGCAGAAGGCCGAGTCTACACGAGCAGCTGCCAAAACGCCTGCTGCTAAAAAGAAGATCATCGTGTTTTTCGGTAACAGTCTCACCGCCGGTTACGGCCTCGATGATCCGTCGCAGGGCTTTGCGGGGCTGATCCAGAAGCGAATCGACTCGCTCGGACTCAATTACAAGGTGGTAAATGCAGGCGTGAGCGGCGAGACGACTTCCGGAGGTAATAGCCGCATTGACTGGTTGCTCAAACAACCGCTCGATGTTTTTGTACTCGAACTCGGTGGTAACGACGGCCTGCGGGGCATTCCCGTGTCGGAAACCCGGAAGAACCTGCAAGAGATCCTGGATAAAGTGAAAGCCAAATACCCCAACGCCAAGCGCGTGCTGGCCGGCATGCAGATTCCGCCTAATATGGGTCAGAAATACGCGACGGAGTTCAAGGATGTGTACGCCGATCTGGCTAAAAAGAATGAGGTAACGCTCATTCCATTCCTGCTCGA
>CAMLNK010000064.1 GCA_946481035.1 uncultured Dyadobacter sp.
TTACCTGCTACTACTTCTTCATTGATTTCTTCGGGTAACAAAACGCCGTTACGAACGTCCTCGGCTATTTTGCGTGCCGCCTGGGTAATGTCCCACTTGCCACTGTAACCCAATGCCAAGATGAGATTCAGGCCCGTATTGTTGCGTGTCGCCTCGATTGCTTTTCCCAACTGGTTCTGGCAGCTCTTCGGAAGACTTGCCGTATCGCCGATCGTATCGAGCTTCACATTGTTTTTCATCATCGTAGGCAGCTCGTTGCCGATCGATTGCACGAGCAGTTCCATCAGCGCTCTTACTTCAAACTCCGGGCGAGCCCAGTTTTCGGTTGAAAAAGCATACAACGTCAGACAAGAAACCCCGAGCTCCGCACATCCTTCCGTCACTTCCCTCACCGCCTTGATCGCATTACGGTGACCAAATACACGCGCTGCTCCCTGGTTTTGGGCCCATCTTCCGTTACCGTCCATGATAACGGCTATGTGTTTTGGCAGATTGCCCGTATCAATGAGCTCCTTCATTACTCCTGACTCCTTTTAACCTTTTTTAACAAAACAAAAACAACATGTTCGAAGCACTTGCCATCGGGAATGATTTTCAGCCGCTCCGGGGTTATTTCAGGAATCACTTTGCCAGTAAACAAATACGCAGCAACCTGTCAATGTGTGCCGAAAAACTGCACAATTCATTCCTGCCCCGGTCACCAGCCTATCAGAAAGCACTGATCGACAATGCATTAACCTCCAAAATAACATTGGAAATTTAAACGAGGGCGCAATTTAGGAATAAGAATCAGGTCTACAAAATGAATATTCCGGTACAATCAGGGTGTAATTCGATTAATTATCAAGAAGATGGCGGATCGCGTCACCGTAGGTACTCCCGCTGGTGACTTGCGAAGCCTTGCGGTCGCGCATCACGATCACGTACTTGCCGTTGAAGTGTTTCTGGATTTCCTTGATATGGTGGGAGTTGACAATACCCGCACGGCTCACGCGCAGGTAATGCTTGGGCAGCTTCTCTTCGAGCGAAGTAAGCGTGTAGTTGAGCAGGTACTTCTGCCCGTCGAGTGTATTCAGGAAAACGTATTTCTCTTCCGCTTCGAAATGCGTGATCTCCGTCATCGGGATCAGCAGAATGCGATCGCCGGATTTCACCGACAATGAAAATATCTCCTTCTTCGGTTTCATTTCTTCCAAAAGCCTCAGCAGGTTTTCGGAATAGGGATTGAAACTTCCCGAATGGCCGTTCGCCGCCTGGGTAATGTTTTTGATCTTCTCAATGGTTTTCATCAGCCGGTCGTTTTCTACCGGTTTCAGCAGGTAATCCACCGAATTTTCTTCAAATGCGCGGATTGCGTACTGGTCGTAAGCCGTGGAAAAGACTACCAAAGGCATTTTGGTCAATTTGGAAAGCATTTCGAAGCCGTTCAGCAGCGGCATTTCGATGTCGAGAAAAATAACGTCGGGACGATGTTTGTCTATTTCAACCAACCCTTCGGCGCCGTTTTTGGCTTCCGACACGATGTCGAAAGTGTCGGGATGCTTTTCGAGCAGCCTTCTGAGGCGGCTCAATGCAAGCTGTTCGTCGTCGATCAGGATCGTTTTAAGCGGAAAAAGCATGATTGGATTGTTGATGGTTTTCAATAGCAGATCTCTGGATGGCAATATTAACCGATTTGTGCGGTTGGTTGAGCAATTCCAAGCGCGCATTGTCACCGTAAAGCAATTTCAGTTTATCCTGAATGCTGCGCATACCATACCCGGCGCCGAGCGTGTCCGAGAACGCCGGCCCATTGTCGTGCACACACAAATGCAGCCATTGATCCTTTTCATAAATTTTCACCACAATATTCCCTTGGTCGGCCATGCGTGAAATGCCGTGTTTAATCGCATTCTCAACGATCGGCTGCAAAATAAACTTCGGTACTTGCAGGCTTTTCAGCGACTCCTCCTCGACCTCCACCGTAAACCGCAGGCGGTCGCCAAACCGCACCTTCTCGACTTGCAGATAGGTCTCCACCATTTCCAGTTCGTTTTCGATGGTATCAAAATAATCGCTCGTCTTGCGGCCGGTGGTGTAGCGGAAAAGCTTGGAAAGCAGCAGCGTCATCTCCTCGGCTTTGTCGGGATCTTCGTGCACGAGGCTGGCGATGCTGTTGAGTGAGTTATATAAAAAATGCGGGTTAATGCGGGCCTGCAATGCGTCCAGCTCGGCACGGGTTTTCAGTTTTTCGAGATTTAATAACTGATACTCCTGATCCGAAATCTTCCGGGAAATCTGTCGGCCCTCGCGACTCAGAAAGTAAAACACGTTCGCGATCGCGACGGGCGCCCACGCATACCAGTACCAGGGTGCATTCTGCGAAGGCTCGGCCGGGTAACGCGCGACGTACTGGTTCACGATATCGGCAGCGAAAAAATAGTGTACCGCCACCGCCAGCATGCTATCAAACAAAAAGATAATAATGGATAGGATAATATGCTTGGCAAGCAGGCTTTTGATGATCATGTCCAGCCAGGTCGTGAGCCCCTGCGTGACCAGGATCGTGCATACGCCTGTGGCGATATTGAGGATCACCAGGTATTTATAAAAAGCCAGCCGGATAGGCTCCTCGGTGAACGATAGCTCGGCCGTGAAATAGGCTATTGCATTAAAGCCATATAATATCACCGCGCCGAGAATGGCCGCTACGAGCGTGCCTACCCAGCCCTGGTTTTGGATAATGGCAATCAGGCTGAAATCCTGCCAGTTGAATGATTTTTCCTGGGAAGTAAAACTAAAATTAGCCCCCTCTACCCTTGCCCCGTTCAAATCCACGTCGGACATGCTGCTGAAACTCAGATCCGCATTGCGCAGATCGGCGTTCCGGAAAGTCGTCCGGTCGAGGGCCGAGAAACGAAGTTTTGCATTGCGCAGATTAGCCCCGTCGAAGTTAATATCCTTCAAACTCGAAAAGCTGAAATCTGCATTTTCCAGATCCATGTTACTGAAATCCCTTCCGTCCAGCGATGAGGCTGTCATGCGCAACGGCTTCGTCTTGTTGTCGTCCATGCTACTTAAACCCTAAACGTTAATATCAGTTTGTCTGAGAAAGCATCCATTCGGTTTCCATTTTGCCCCAATCCGGGTGAATAGCGGTCTCCGGTTTGAAAGCGCTGAACTTCTGCTGCGCTTTTTCGAGCATTGGCTTAGCCACCTTTTTCCCGCCGCCATATTCCTCGGGGGTGAAAAACAGGCTCGAACCTTCCAGGTAATAAATGCGCGGGTTCTCGGCATTGATCGACTTCGCTGATTGCAAAAAGCCCTGAAACTTTTCCCCGTCCGCCTGCCAGCGGTTCATTGGGTCGGCCGCGAGGTGAATCTGGGATTGATATGCTTTCAAAATTTCGATTTCATCGTTCGGTTTTCCGGCAATGCCCTCCGCGTCTTTCAATAAGACATTTGCTTTATCCAGATACTGATCTTTTTCCGTCAGGGTTGGCGCCACGAAGCCCAGCAACACATTTGCATAGGCCGCATAATATTTCGGCAGCCATTCTTTCGGCTCTGCGGCGGCAATGCGTTCGAAGCGGTTGGCAATGTCCACCAGGCTTTTTGGGTCGGGTTTGGAGCGATCGATGCCGTTCAATGCTTTGATACCGTCGCCCATCGCCTGGGTATACTTTTCGTTCTGCGCCCACGCAATGCCCGTTGCGAGCACAAAAAGTAATGCGAATGTGAATAGCTTTTTCATTGTTTTGTCTGTTTTAAAATGCTGGTTATGAATACTTAAAAATCGTCTTTCTCTACTTTGGCCTTCTTCGAAAGCATGATCTGCATGCCTACGAAAAAGCTGCGGTAGCTCTGCGGGCCCACGGCGTAGCGCGTCCGGCCGTCGGGCGTGTAGCGGTAGGTGAATACATTGCGGGTGTTCAGGACATTGTCGACCGTGGCATAGAAGATCACCAGGTTGCCTTTAATGCTCTGCAACTTGCTGGCCTGAATGCTCACATTGTGCACGGCGGGCGTGCGGTCTTTCAGGAACTCGTCATTGTTGGGATTGTAGTAAGGCCTACCGCTGGTGAATGCGTAGGTCGCGCTGAGGTTGGTTTTGGCTTTTTCAAACCATTTTTTGGTAATGAGGCTGATATTATGGTTTGAAATGAAGGTAGGCGTGGCCGATTGCTCGTACTGTTGGAAAAGGCGTTTGGAATCCACATAACTGTAAGTAATCCAATAGTCGAGGTTTTTAATGGATTTCTGATCACGCCAGAAAAAGTCGAAACCGCGGGCATAGCCGTCGCCTCCATTGTTGGTAGTGCCCCACGGGAAACGGTAGGGATCGGCGTCGTATTGCTGGCCGGTGAATTCGCGGACCAGCTGCGCGTAGTTTTTATAGAATGTCTCGACGCGGAATGTGCGCTGGTTTTTGATGATCTGGTAATTGAGGATCAAATGGTCGGCGCGCTCGTATTTGAGGGATTTATTCAAATACAAATACCTGTAATCGGGGTTTTGGTAAAACTGCCCTGCGGCGAGGGAAATCTGGCTGTAACGGCCTGTTTTTAATGCAAACGACAATCTCGGAGCCACATTAGCGCGGCTGATCACCGACGAATACTCGCTCCTGAGACCAATGCGCCCCGCCAATGCACGGGTAATGTAAATCTCCGACTCCACGAATGCAGCCGTATACCGGTCTTTCAACTTATATAATGTACCATTCACGCCATTGCCGATGTTGATCGCATGCGCCTCAGCGCCGAAAAGAATAGTATTGTTCCCCGTGAGCAGGCGCGTGAGCACGATGCGCGCTTGCGTACGCTCGTCGAAGCGGTCGAAATTGACGCCGTCCCAGGTCATATTATCCTTATTGCGGCTGTACGAAAGGCCCGAGTTCAGCGTCCAGCGGCCGTCGGCCCAGGAATCGGTGTAGGTGCTGGTGGTGAATGCATTGTTGTTTTTCAAAACCAACCGCATCTTGCCGGTATCCGACGACGGATCTTTGCTATTCATGCTCAAATGGCTGTCGGAATACATCCCGTAAACTTTCAGCACACCGTTTTTGGTCGGTTTCCAGCGGTAGGTTAGTGAAGAACCTTTGAATTCCGGGGCGTGGATCCATTCCACATTCTGCTTTACCAGCTTGAAAAGCGGCCGCAGATTGCCATAATACACCACCGCCGACACCGATTGGTTTTTGCTGGAGTAATCATAATTCAAACCCGCATTCGCGAGGTTCAAACTAATGCCCAATCCATTGTTACTGATTTTGTCGGTCGTATTCAGCAGCAGTACCGACGACAATGCCTGCCCGTACTGCGCCGAATAACCGCCCGTGCTGAATGAAGTGCCTTTAAACATGAATGGATTGAACCGTCCGCGCGACTGCACATCGGGCAGTGAACTGAAAAACGGGTTCTGAACGATCATCCCGTCAATTACGATCTTAGTTTCCTGACCGGAGCCGCCTCTCACAAACAGCCCCTCTTGCTCCCCTACCCGCTGCGCGCCCGGGAGGAATTGCATGGCACCGGTAATATCCGCCGCCGCGCCCGCCGTAGTCACAATATCCAGCGGTTTCAGCATGGCCATCCGCTTTTCGTCCGACGCCTCGAATGCGCCCGCGGTAATCACCACGGTATTCAGTTCGTTGGCCAGCTCTTCGAGCTTGATGGACATTGGCTGCATATGCTCTTTCAGATTAACCTTCTTCTCAAAAACCTCGAAACCTACGTAGCTCGCCGCGATGGTAGCCGTGTCGGACTCCGACGTCTGGAATGCGAAAACGCCGTTCGCATCGGTGGTACCGCCGTCGTAAGTGCCTTTCAGGAATACATTCGCGCCGGGCAATGCATTTCCTTTGTGGTCGGTTACCTTTCCCTGAATGCTCTTTTGAGCAAAAACGGCCGGGGTAACGAATAGCAACAGACAATAAAAAAGCTTCATGGCTAATAGATGATGTGTAACTGCTGACACAAATCTATTGGCCATGAAGCCGTTTGGTAAGTGATTTCCGACGAAGTGCCGGTTTCAGGCGGATGAATAGGGCCGCCAGCGGAATGAAAAACCGCCGGTTTTAGAGCTTTTCCAGCAAGATGTCTTTCCAGCGCACCTTGATACCGCCGCCGTCGTGGATCTGCAATGCGATCGAACCTTCGCCCGCACCGATTTTAGCGTCGGTAAGGTCTACCATTTCGTGGCCATTGAGCCAGGTTTGCGTGCGGTCGCCTTCCGCGCGAATGCGTAGCGTGTTCCATTCGCCCATTTTCAGGAAGCCTTCTTTCTCGTCGGGAATCTGCACGAGCCAATTACGGCCGTACGATTCGTAAATGCCGCCGGTGTCGTGGTTCGGCGGCGCCACTTCCACCTGCCAGCCCGAGACTTTGGTTCCGGTTACGGTCGAGCGGAAGAATACACCGCTGTTACCATTCGCCTCCTGTTTGAATTTGAGGGTCAGGTCGAAGTTCTTGTAAAACTTGTCGGTGGTGAGGTATCCGTACTTCTTGTCAGGGCCGCTCTCGCAGATGAGCTCTCCGCCTTCGACGTACCATTTTTCAGTGCCGTGAACGGTCCAGCCTTTGAGGTCTTTTCCGTTGAATAATTTGACAGGCTTTTTCAATGGATCGGCAGATGGCCCTTTCAGCGCGAAAAACGCCGAATTAAGCATCAGAACGGCCGCTCCGGCGACGATCAATCGTCTCAATTTTAACATGGTGGTTATAGGATTAGGATTAAAAATTTATGGTTACAAATTCTATCAAACTACATTTTGCATTAGTTTTACGAAAATTAACCACTTGGAAAGCTATGAAAAAAAACCGTTTTGGGGGGCGTTGGGCAACATTTTTTTTGGCAGCAGGGCTATTTTCAACGATTTTGATTTCTTGTAAGGAAGACAGCGACGACATTGTAAAAAACAAAGCGGTGACGGACATCATTAGCGAAAATCCCGAGTTCAGCATATTGAAAGAAATCGTGGAGAAAGCAAAAGCCAATGATGCGCTAAGAGCACAGAACTCGACTTTTTTCTTGCCTGACAATGCCGCATTTCAGAGAGCAAATATTACCAGTTCGGCTGCAATCACTAGCAAACCCGATCCGGAGGTACTGGCTTTCCTGAATTCTTTTATCATCAAAAGTATCTACGACGTAGATGCCACCCTTCCAGCCGACAGCGTAAATACAGTCAGTGGCAAAAAGATCAAGCTTGTGAAACAGGGAGACGTGGTGAATGTGAACAATGCCGCGATCACTAAAAAGAATGTTTCGGCAGCCAATGGACTCATTCAGGTAGTCGACAGCGTCTATGTGAAGATTAAATAGCGATTCAAAAGCAATATAAAATGAAAAACCCCGAAGTTTCAAGACTCCGGGGTTTTTCATTTTATCCGTTTTCTTCTCAGAACTGCTCTATGTGTGAGAAGAAGAAATTTCCTTCGATTTCAGCGTTTTCGTCTGAATCCGATCCGTGGATCGCATTCGCTTCGATCGATTTCGCATACAATTTACGGATCGTGCCTTCCTCTGCATTGGCAGGGTTGGTAGCGCCGATCAGCGTGCGGAAATCAGCCACCGCGTTCTCCTTTTCCAGGATCATCGGAACGATCGCGCCGGACGACATATACTTGCAAAGATCATTATAGAAAGGCCGCTCTTTGTGCACCGCGTAAAATTCGCCGGCACGCTCAGGGGTAAGTAGCGTTTTTTTCAGGGCCACAACTCGAAATCCTGCTGCTTCGATCATTTTGATGATTGAACCTGAATGACCATCCCGTACAGCATCCGGCTTGATCATGGTAAATGTCCTATTTGTTGGCATACGTACTTGGCTAAATTGATTTTGGGTGCAAAGCTACTATTTTTCAACCTATATCCTTGAACCTTTCGTCCTCAAACACGCGCCTTATATTAAATCACTGCCTGATTGCCAGCCTTTACCGTCCATAATGAAGCAAATCCCAACAGTTTTGTTAATTTTGTGGGCTCTAAGCAAACAGGAAATACCTCTTTTGAACTAAGTCACTGTGAATCAAATCATTGAAGAGCTTCGCTCTTTTTTATCCCAACCCCAAAAAATTGTTATCACAACGCACCGCGACCCGGATGCGGATGCATTGGGTTCGTCTCTGGGCTGGGCCAGTTATTTGCTCAAAAAAGGACATGAAGTGACGGTTATCAGCCCTACCGACTATGCCGCGAACCTGCGCTGGCTTTCAGGTATGGACCGCGTGCTCGTATATGAGAAGGCTTCGGAGCAGGGTAAATGCAAAAGGAAAATCGAGCAGGCGACGCTGATCTGCTGCCTTGACTTCTCTGCATTGTCGCGGTTGAAGGACCTCGGCAAGGTGGTTCAGGATGCGGCGGCGCCGAAAATGATGATCGACCATCACCTCGAACCTGAACATTTTGCGAAATGGATGGTTTGGGATACCACGGCAGCGGCTACGGCGCAGCTGGTCTATGAATTAGTGAAAGAAATGGAAGGCGGCCTGCCTGCCGACCAGATTTTTGACATTCCGATGGCCGAATGCCTCTACGCGGGCATTATGACCGACACCGGCTCGTTCCGTCACGGCAATGTGACGCCCGCTGTGCACCTCGCGGTAGCCGATCTAATGCGGACAGGCTTCGATTCGAGCCGAGTGCACCGGCTGATCTACGACAATGCACCGCTTTCGCGCCTGCAATTCCTGGGTTATGTGCTTTGCAACAAACTAACCGTGCTGCCCGAATACCGCACGGCCTATATGGTACTTACCGAAGCCGAACTGCAAAAATTCAACTCTGCATCCGGCGAAACGGAAGGAATCGTAAACTATGGCTTGCAGGTCGAAAATGTAGTGATGTCGGCCATGTTCATCGAACGCAAAGGCGAGGTGAAGATCTCGTTCCGGTCGGTTGGTTCGTTCTCGGTACGAGACCTGGCCAGCACGCATTTCAGCGGCGGCGGACATAAGAATGCATCGGGAGGCCGTTCCGAACAATCAGTAAATGAAACAGTTGCAAGATTTTTAAGCATACTTCCTTCATACCAGGAAGAACTTTTGAGCGTTGACTAAACTTAAATTCTAACTTCACTAAAATATCTTTAATTAACACATTCCAATGAATTTAAAAACAATCGGTTATGCGATGGGCATAACTATTCTCGCAGCCGCTTGCAATCAACATCGTCAGCAGGTTACCGAAAGCGGCCTTAAATACACGCTTTTCGATCACGAAGACGATGCAAGAAAGGCTAAACTGGGGGATATCATGACATTCCACCTGGTGTTGAAGAATGGTACAGACTCTACGCTCCGCGATACATATAAAGAGAAAAATCCGGTGAAAATGGTATTGCAGGCGCCTCCTTACAAAGGCAGCTTCGAAGAAGGCCTTACCATGCTCGCTACCGGCGACAGCGCCAAGTTTATGGTCAATGCGGATACGTTGTTCGCGAAAATCGGCCAGCCAATGCCGCCGATGATCAAAAAAGGTTCAGAACTGAGTTTTACTGTGAAAGTTGTAAGCGTGCTGACTTCGGAAGAATTCCAGAAGCAGCAAGCTGAGGCCGGCAAAAAGCAAAAGGATATCGACGCGAAAGTGATCGAAGAATACCTGGTTAAAAACAACCTGAAAGCGAAAGCCAGAAAAACTGCTTCCGGCCTGGTTTACGTACCGCAAACAGAAGGAACAGGCGCAAGCCCTGCTGCCGGCGACAATGTGAAAGTACATTACACAGGCAAGTTCCTGGATGGCAAAGAATTCGATAGCTCTAAAAACCAGGGCAAACCGCTTGACCTGCAAGTAGGCGCCGGAATGGTGATAGCGGGTTGGGACGAAGGCATTACCCTGATGAAAAAAGGAGAAAAAGGGCTCCTATTGATTCCTTCGGGCCTTGCTTATGGACCTGAAACTTACGGGCCAATCCCTGGCAACTCGGTATTGCAGTTCGAAATGGAACTGATCGACTTTACCAAAGGCGCGAAACCAGCTGCCGGGCCTGCACTTCCGGCTCCTGCTCCGGCGAAGTAAGTCAAGCTGAATACTAGTGCCGCGAAGGCACGAATTAGCACGAAGAATCATTCGTGTTCAATTCGTGCCTTCGTGGCATTTAAACCCTTCCCATTT
>CAMLNK010000065.1 GCA_946481035.1 uncultured Dyadobacter sp.
CCGCAACTCGCTGATCATCTCTTCCGTCATCTTGTCGAGCGAGTAGCTTGGCCGCCAGCCCCAGTCTTTCCGCGCCTGGGCATCGTCGATTTCCTGTGGCCAGGAATCGGCGATAGCCTGGCGGAAGTCTGGCTTGTAAGTTATGTTGAAGTTTGGAATTATCTTTTGAATGCTTTGCGCGATTTCTTTCGGAGAGAAGCTCATTCCCGCCAGGTTATAGGACGTTCGAACGGAAATCTTTTCGGCGGGCGCTTCCATCAGGCGGACAGTGGCGTCCATGGCGTCGCTGATGTAGATCATCGGCAAAGTCGTTTCCGGTTTCAGAAAGCATTCGAATGCCTCCCCTTTCACGGCTTTGTGATAAATATCGACGGCATAGTCGGTAGTACCGCCGCCCGGCATTGATTGGTACCCGATAATGCCCGGGTAACGCAACGAGCGGATATCGACGCCGTAACGCTTGAAATAGTAGTTCGACCAGTTTTCACCAGCCGCCTTGCTGATGCCGTAAACCGTTGCCGGATCGAGGTAGGACCATTGTTCAGCCAGCGTGTCCACACGATCACCGAAAACGGCAATGGAGCTTGGGTAAAAAACTTTGCTTACCCCGTTTTCACGCGCTACTTCGAGCACATTGAAATAGGTTTGCATATTGATATGCCACGTTCGGAGCGGGTCCTGCTCGCCCTTTGCCGAAAGGATGGCGGCAAGGTGATAAATTTGCGTAACCCCGTATTTCCGCACGAGCGCAGCCATTTCACCGGCATTGGTCGCGTCGAGTTGCTCAAATATACCGCTCGGGAATTCGGGCATGCGGATATCCGTTGCCACCACTTTTCCCAATCCGTAAATTTCCCTCAGATATTCTACCAGAACAGATCCGATCTGTCCGTTTGCTCCTATTACTAAAACGCAGTCCGTTTTCATAAAAAACAACTTTTGGGTAAAGCATAAATCACTTGCAATTTCCCATTTGTGAAAATTATTTTCAACAAACAGCCGGTTTCTCAGGAAACATTACCACACTATTTGATTTTTGAAGTAAAATTTACTTTTTGAGATTCAATTCGAAACCCGTACCAGTAAATATTATTGCCCCATGGAACAGTTGGACAAAATCGATACCAAAATCCTCCGCATTCTGCAAAAAGATGCTAAAAAAACGACCAAGGAAATCGCGACGATGCTCAACCTGACGGTGTCGCCGGTGTACGAGCGGATCAGGCGGTTGGAAAGCCTGGGTTACATTAAGCAATATGTGGCAATTTTAGATAAAAAACTCATTAACAGACAGGTTACGACCATCTGCCAGGTATCTATGCGTTACCATAATGAGGCATTTATCGAGAAGTTCGAACAGGAGATACAAAACCTCCACGAGGTGCAGGAGTGTTACCACATGGCCGGGCAGGTTGATTTCCTCTTAAAAATCAACGTCGCCAGCCTCGACGAGTACCACGATTTTGTGAAATACAAGTTGTCCAAGATCGACAACATAGGCGTGCTCAACAGCACCTTCGTGTTGAAGGAGATCAAGCACACCTCGGAGTTTTACATTTAAAGGCTTCGTTTCTTCACTTCGAAGGAAACCGTTTTGCTGCCTGCCGTGCCATCCGGGGCAATGCCCTGGATCACGACCTTATAGCGGCCGGTCTGGTCGGAAGTGTAAAACTCGACCGTCGCCTTGCCATCCTTACCCGTCGTCACGTTCGGTGCCCAATGCAGCAGGTTCCGGAAATCGGCGACGCGGCTGTTGGCATTGTTGCTGTCGTACTTCGGTGCATAGAACTCCCTTTGCGCCTGTACGCCCTCGTAAGGCATTACCAGCACTTTGGGATCCAGTTCGAAGCCGCCCAGGTCGCCGCGGTAGGTCGAGAAGCTGACAATACCGGTAAAAGTCATCGGCCCCAGGAAGTAGCGTGAACTAATCAGCTCTATTTTCTTCACTTTCAAGGGGTCCATTTCGATGATCTTGTCGGCGTCGAAAACGGGGATACCGTCCAGGAGCATCAGCGGATCGGTAGTATAATAGGTATTCGGAAGCAACTTGTCGATCATCCGCAAATGGAATTCCTTTTGCCGCCTGCGCACGAGGACACCTTTTACATACTCCCTCAAAACCTCTTCCATGGTTGGGAAACGCGTGAAATCATCGAGGAAATACTTCTCGTCGGGCATTCCGAAAAACGGCAGGGAGTCGGTGAGAACTGCTTTCTTTTCAGTATAAATCCTGGGCAGGAATGCATTGGCGGTCTGCATATTGATGGATCGCGTCAGCAGTTGGTTTTCCAGTGTTTTATCAAAAACAAAAGAAGGAATGGCCGTCGTCGAAAACTGCTTGGAGAATGGCGTTGCCACCTCGAAGCGGTAGGTCGAGTCGGTTGCCAGGTTGGTTTGCAGGGTAATTTCCTTTGGTCCGATAAACTGGCGCACTTCAAATTTGACCCGGCCTTCCCTGTCGCTCATGTCCACATACAAGCGCGCAGGCACGTCCAGCGACGCCAGGTAAGCATCTTTATTCGCTACCGGCGTTCCGTCGGCGCGGTTCAGCAGCCGGGCGTGGATGAAATGGCCGTCGTATTCCGGTAAATGCTCAAAACTTACCAGCTGACCACCAAACACCTTGTCCCATTTCAGTCGGCGCCAGCCGTGTGTGAGCATCAGGTTATCCAGCTGCCGGTCGGTTTCCTGGTTTACATTCTGAAAATAATAGGCGGGATTCTCAATATCACCTTTCAGATCGGCCGTGAGCCACAAATAGCTATGCATATCGTGCTGCTGCTGGTATTGGATCGAATCCTCGAGGTACACCGCAACGGACAAATTACTCGAAGCGGACAGAGCTTGTCCCGCTGCCGCCGAAATGTTCATCGCCACTTTTTCGCGGCCAATGAAGCTTTTGCCTACCTGCGCGTCGATCATCAGCTGCTTTTCGGGACGTTTGAAATACAATCTTTCACAAACCGGTTTGAGCTTTTCATTAAAGATCGTGATCTGCGAAATACCTTCCCCGAGTTTGGCTCTTTCCAGCACAAAAACCACCTGGCCTTTGCCCAACCCTTTTTTCCCGAACACCGCATTAGCCTGGCGCGTGTGTGCGAGCAGGTACACGCTCACGGGATCTTCGCTTTCGAGCTTTGCCGTCACCGTCACTTTCACCAACGCCGAGGTCGAGTCTTTGACCTCCATCACATACCCCTGCGGCTCCACTTTCGGCAATTCATATTCGAAGCGCTGGCCTCTGCTATCGGTTATTGCGGCTTTATAAACCGCATTGTCTTCCGGCTTCAACTTAAAATAGCCGATACCGTTCAGTTCAGGCTCAAATTCACGGACGGTTTCATTCTGCTGGTTAAGCACAACGCCTTTGAACTTGATCCCCTTACCATCGACGCCTACGCCGCGGAATGCAATTTTGCTTTCGATGCCGCTTACCAAATGCCCGCCCTCCGGAAAAAACTGCACGTCATAGCGGGTTTCTTCCTTCGAGGCCCGGTCGGGATCGAAGCGTACAAACGGGTTCAGGATGGAAATGGAGGTTTCGAAATAGCTTTCTGCCGAGAAATTCTTCATCCAGTTGGTATAGCACCGCAGCTTGTATTTCCCGCTCACGAGCGTAGAGGGTACGAGCGCCGAGCCATTTCCCCGGCCATCGACCATGGCAAATTTGGTCTGCAATACGGGATTGTTTTCGCTGTCGAGTACTTCCAGGTAACCTACTTTGCTAAGATCGAGGAACCGGTGCGTGCCGCCATTAAGGTTATACGCTTTGAACCAGATCGTCTCCCCAACGAGGTAAAACGGCCTGTCGATATGCACGTACATCTTTTCCTGCACGGCCCGCTCGGTGTAAAGGCCGAAGCGCTGCCGCATGGAGGCGAGCATGGCGTCGTCCTGCGCGTACGAAGGGCTGTAAGATGCCAGCGCCAGCAAACCACAAATGAATGTCCTGAGTCTCATTGTATATTTTCAAACAATAGAATAATCATTGATCCCAAAATTCCGGTTTGGTGGTAGTCCCGCCCTGCGACCGGCAGTCCGCACACGATTCCGACGTAGCCAGGTAGCCGCTCTTCGGCAGACCCTCATAAAAGTAAAGCAGCACCGATGACCCATTGTACGCATCGTTGAAATTCAACGTATCCGGGGCCATACAGCGCGGGTAAGCCCCCAGTGTTTCCCTGATAAAAATCCGCTGCTTCTGCTCCTGCGCCGCACTGAAATAACCGAACACCAGCTCTTTCGCATTTGCCTTCGCGTGGATATTGCCCGTTACCTGCGACGGCTGCGGGTCGAACAGGCTGCCTGTGCCCTGGGTCGTTTTGGCGAGGTCGGTCCAGTATTCAAATGCTTCCCGCGTGAGCCCGTATTGTTTTACCAGAATCGAATACCCGAAATACAGTTTGTTGGTAGCAATGTCCACGATATTGACCGGCAGATCACGGATAACATCCTGGCTGAGCTTGATCGTCGACCCTAGCTTGATGTCCCTCGACGGCAATGTCCGCCAGCATACGTTAATATTATCTGATCGGGGAACGATGTTCTTCGTCACATAGTCGCGCGTCAGGCTCGAATAATACGCCATTCGGTATTCATAGGTTTCTTCAAAATTCCAGCGGTAAAAACGCGTCTGGTTGCTCGCATCATGGGTGTTCACATAAATCATCATCGCATTTCTGCCCTCGTCCACGCGGTAGGTAACGCTGTCGATGGGCGGTGTTTTGCTCACAACTACATAATCTGATTCGTATTCTCTGCCGTCGAGCCGTTTGATCCTCAGCCGGTATTTCGCGTCACGGTTGAAAGTTGTCGGCGGCAGCATATACGAGCCGTTGCCCACGTCCTGAAATGCATAACTTTCCCCGTTTTCCGCATCGACCACGATCGTGGCGCCCGCTTCCATCTCAAACTGCTTGCTATCGTTCGTGGCCTGCGTGTGACTCAACACGATCCTGCTTGCATCGCCATCGACATTCAGAAACCCGTCCACAACGAGGTAAGTTTCGGGATTGGTAATTTCCGGCGGCGCAAATGGTTCGATACAGCTATTGATCACCACCCCTGCCGCCAGCACCATTCCGAACGACGTCCATCGCCCCCATTTCCCGGCACCACTGCTACTTTTAAGCTTTTTGATGAAGTTTATCCCTTTCACAATCTTTCCTTATAAAATCATTACCAATACGAGGGTCTTTCGGTAGTACCACCTTGCAAGCGGCAATCGGTGCATGAATGCGGCGCCACCAGAACGGAGTCCGAACGAGGCCCCCAGTACGTAAGCAGCAGCTTCGCGGTATTCAACGCACATTCATCGGCATCCCGCGACGAGCAGCGGATTGGAATTGTGTCGGGCTCGGTACAACGCGGAAATGTGCCCAGCCTGGGCGATATCGTTAACCGGCGTGTTTCTTCCGTCGCCGCACTGAAATAGCCGAAAGCCAGCAAGCGTGAATTGGACACGTGCCGGATGTTGCCTGTCACCTGCGACGGCAATACGTCGAAAAGGCTGCCTGTGCCCTGCGTCGTTTTCGCGAGGTCGGTCCAATATTCAAAAGCCTGGCGCGACAGGCCATATTGCCTCACCAGAATACTGTATTTAATAAAAAGCTTGTTGGTAGAAATAGGTACGCGGTTCAGCGGCAGATCCTTGATCACGTCGCTGCTCAGCTTCACGGTACTCCCCAGCAGGATGCTGCCGGATTTCGTTTTTCTCCAACATTTATTGATATTTTCAGGTCGTATCACTACCGAATCGTTCCGGACCATCAAAGCTGAATAATAGGTCGCTTCATATTCCCAGGTTTCTTCGAATTTCCAGCGATAAAACTGCGTCTTGTTCTGGGCATCGTGCGTATTCACGTAAAACACCGCAGCATCCAGCACCGGATCCACTTTATAGGTGACGCTATCGATCACCGGCGTAATGCTTACCGCCACGAATTCCGATAAATACTCCTGATTGTCTTTCGTCTTGATCCGCAACCTGTATTTACCCGCCCTGTTATACTGCCGCGGTGCTAAGGTGTAAACGCCCAGCCCGGTCTCCGTCAACGGCAACGTTTCGCCATTCTCTTCTTCCACGGTCAGCTGCGCGCCCCTTTCAATAGTCGGTGATGCATTTGCATTGATATTCTGTGTCCTCCGCAATTCTATCCGCGTCGAATCGGTGCCGCTCACATTCAGGAAGCCGTCGATCACCAGGTAATTCTCATCCGAATTCACCTCCGGCGGCGAAAACGGTTCGATACAGCTATCAACGATCAGCAGCAATGCGAAAAAACCTATTTTTAAAAACCAATATCTCATAGCCTGCTTCCCGTTTTAGAATCTGAAATTGTATGTTACTGTCGGGATCGGCTGTCCGAAAATCGAAAGCTGGTAACCATTTACTCTTCCGGCGACGGTCTGGAAATAAACCGAAGTCGGGTTTTTCCTTCCCAGGACATTATACACCGCGAGCGTCCACGAGCTGTGCGCCAGCTTCTTGATCCGGTGATTACCTTCAATATTCATAGCTAAATCCATCCGGTAATAGTCGGGAATGCGGAACTGGTTGCGATCGGCATAGTAAACCCGCTGCGCGCCGTCGATAATGTACTTGCCGATCGGCGGCGTGTAAGGGCGCCCGGTGCTGTACGTGAAGTTGAACGACACGCTGAAACGGTGCGAGAAGCGGTAATTTGAGATCAATGTAAAATCGTGCGGCTTGTCGTAATTGCTCGGGTAGAAATTCCCGCCGTTGGGCGCGTCGGGCGAGTCGCGGTCGACCGCCCGCAGGAGCGTCCGCGCATACGTATACCCTAGCCAGCCATTCAGCTTGCCGGTCATTTTCTTGATCATGAATTCCACACCATAGGCTTTCGCTTTGGTATTGATCACCGCCGCTTCGATATTGTGGTTCATGAAAAGCGAGTCGCCGCCTTTATAATCGAGGAAGTTGCGGATGTTTTTATAGTAACCTTCCAGCGAAACCTCGATTTTGTTACCCCTGAAATTTCGGTACAAACCCACCGAAAGCTGGTCGCCGATCTGCGGTTTGATGTACGGATCGCTCAGTTTCCAGATGTCGGTTGGCGAGACCGTCATAGTGTTCGTCAGCAAGTGAATATACTGGCGCAATGTGTTGTAGCTCGCTTTAAGTGAAAGGTTATCAAGGATACTATACCGCACCGACGCCCGGTACTCAGGCCCACCGTATGTTTTGATCTTCGCGCCCGATTTGTATTCTTTCACGCCCTCCTGGTAAATATAGTCGATCGGGAAGCCGGGTACATAGGTATTGATCGACTTTGGCCCCAGGTATTGGAAGAACGACCAACGCAGACCGCCTGAAATGGACAACCGCGGGCTGACCTCCCATTTGTCTTCCAGATACAATGCGCTTTCCGTCGCCTGCTCGGCTTCCAGTTCGTCCGGCACAATGAGCGATTCGTTACCACGCGGCTTGAATGAGCCGGGATGCAGTTTGTAGTAAATGGTGCTTCCGCCAAATTCCAATGTATGCTTCGGATGCAGCACATAGCTGAAATCCGCTTTAAAATTGGATTGGTTAATATCAAATTTCAGGTCGAAAGAATTGAGCGGGAGCCCTTCCGCTTCCATTGCATACTGGTACTTGCTATGCGATGCCGTAAGCACGCCGTAAAGCCTTGGATTGAAAGTATGCTTCCATTTGATAGAGCCCAGCTGGTTCTGGTAGGAATATAGCGTATCGCCATAGAGCCTGAACTTGTCGTTGCTGGTGTAGCCGGTCAGCGATAGACTGTTCTTTTCATTGATTTCGTAGTTCAAATGCAGGTTAACATCGTAGAAGTTCGCCGAGCTCCGGTTGTAGTTCTCATTATCCAATGCCCTGATCACCCAGTTGGAATACGTGGAGCGCCCGCCGAGAATGAACGACGCCTTGTCTTTGACCAGCGGCCCTTCCAAAGTAACCCGGCCCGTAACCAGCCCTATCCCGCCCGATGCCACAAATTTCTTCTTGTTACCATCGCGGCTGCTGATATCGAGCACGGAGGCCAGCCTGCCACCAAATTTAGACGGGATCGTACTTTTGTAAAGCTCCACCTCCTTCAATACATCCGGATTGAATGCGGAGAAGAACCCGAAAAGGTGGGATGGATTGTAAATCACCGCATCGTCGTACTGGATCAGGTTCTGGTCTACGGAGCCGCCACGCACATTGAGACCGGTGCTGTTCTCCCCTACCGATTTAATGCCCGGCAACGTGAGTACTGTCCGCAGAAGGTCAGTTTCCCCAAATACAGTCGGCACTTGTTTCAGGTTTTTGATGGTCAGTTTCACGGTACCCATTTGCGTACCCACCACGTTTTTATCCATTCCTGCCTTCACCGACACTTCTTTCAATGCAATTACGCTTTCGCGCATTTCAATGTCGAGCTTGCCGTCGGAATAGAGTATTACCTGCCGCTGTGTTTCGCGCATACCCGTGCTTTTAATGCGGATTACCTGCTTCCCGCGCGGGATAGTGAGCGCGAACAACCCGAGTGCGTCGGTGGTGACGCCAATGGATGGCGAGTTGATGAACACTGCCGCACCGATTACCGGCTCGCCCGTCACCGCATTGCGTACATAACCGGTGATCGTGGAGTTACCGGGCGTGATCCTATGCTTTCGTATCCCGATTTCATGGACCTTGCTTTCGGCTGTGGATAAAAGTTTCTCCTTGATATCGCTTTCCGGGCCGGCGTAGGCAATGGAATCGGTTTCCCCGGCACGTTCCGGGTTAAACAAGCCGGGTGTGAGCTGGGTGATGATCTTCTGGCCGTGGGTAATGTAAATGCGTTTTTGCCCGTCGATAGCGTATTCGAATTCAGAGCCTTTGAAAACCTGGTCGAGCACTTCGCGAAGCGAAAGGTTGTTGACATTCAGGTCGAGGGTGAGGCTGTCGAAGCGTGTCGCGTCGTAATAGAAGTAGTAGCCCGTCTGCGACTCCACCTGTTTCACAAACTGGTCGAACCGTGCCGAATCCAGTTTCATGGTGATCTTTTTCTCGGGCACATTCTGGCCGTACGAAAAGTAGGTGGTAAAAATGCAGCAGAAGATAAGAGTTAGAGGTAAAAATATTTTCATCTGGCTAGGTTATCGTAGGTTTCTACCATCTTCACGATGGCCAATTCACGGTTTTTACGGAATCTGATCTTATTTTCCCGCAGCACCCTGCGCAATTCCCGCTTGCGGTCCGGAAACAGCTCCAGCGTCGATTTCTTTGTGTGTACCGAATGGTAGCGGCCGTCCTTGAACACGTAGTAAAAGTTCTTCTCGGGATAGTAGGCGATCACCCTTTTGTCCACAATCTTCTCCTGCCGCGACTTGGTCCTGCGTACGAGCGTGCGCGACTTTCCCGGGTAGACAACGTCGTAAAACCCGGTACGCATTTGTGGGTTAATGTCCTTCCCCGATTCGAGCCTCGCGAAATGGTGGCTGTCGACGATGAACGAATCCACCTTCACGGTCTGCAACAGCACATGATCGCCATTGAAATGCCGGATCACCAGCTCATCATGGAAAATGTCGTAGAGCATCGGGATGCTATCGAACTGCTGACCGTCGTAGAGCACCATACCAGTGAGCCACCGGCGCTGCTGGTAGAACTGGTGCTCTTCCATGCGGGCATCGTACACGTAGTACTGGCGGCCATTATAAAGATTCTGGGAAATGGAGGTGGCGTTCTTGTAAACGGATACCGGGTAAGCGGCAGCCCCTCTCGCCGAAGAGGCTTCGGCAAGTGTCCCCTGGGCATAGGTTTTCCCAGAAAACAGGGCACAAAGGAATAATGCAGTGGTAAAAATACGCATCTACGCAGGTGATTTTAATGCAATACGTTCAAAGGCTATCGAAATGTTGCAGTACCGGGGCTAGTACTTTATGAAGTGAACATAAGTTACATACTTCAAATGTAAATTAAATATTTTATTCGATTTTTTAAATTTAATCACAAAAGAATCAAATGCTATTTATCTAATGCATAACTACCGGTTGCTCCGAATCTCCTAACTTTGACACTTTTACAAGTGCCACACATTTCACTTACCTTCTATGAAAATTCTGATCACCGGTGGAGC
>CAMLNK010000066.1 GCA_946481035.1 uncultured Dyadobacter sp.
TTATCCCTTTTTCGGTGAAGGAAGTTAATTTGAATAAGCTATTTTCACAAGTAGTGGCGATGGGCGGTAGTTTTTTGAGCAATTATATTTTGCATAAACAATTTACGTTTCGGGATACGGGGTTTTACGACCGTTTGAAAGCGCTATTGGGTATTTAGAATAGTGGTTGCGAAAATCAACAGGCTACCGTTTATGTAACCAATTTATTATTTAGAAAATCGAACTGCTGAGGTTACCTGGGAAATTTGTAACTAGCGTGCTCACACTAAACGCTATACATTATGCACATTTTTTCTATGCTTCGGCTGCTGGCACTTTCCTGCGTTTTCTTTCTGGCCATGGCCTTTTCGTGCCAGGACCATCACATTCCCGACCCGCCTGTAACCAATTGCAAGCTCGTCGATGGTACGCAGCGCGCATTCGATTGCGAATTCGAATTTGTGAAAGCCGAGTTCTACACCCCTAACACCACCCAGCCCGGACCTCCTACAAAAGACATTTATGCGACTGTGACGCCTGGAAACCCCGATTTCGATATCAAAGAACCGCGTTGGGGCGCGTATATTTTCAATCAGCGGGTAAATACTTATCTGGGTGTATTTCCTGCGATGGTAACTATCCGCCGGATCGCGCCGTCGGCAACGGGCTCTAAACAATATATCCTGCGCAACAATATTACATCGCCCTCACCTACGGACCCGCGTGAAGGTTTTTCTGATTTTAGTTATGGCGCGCCGATCGTCGATCCGGCCCCGGTTACCATTAATATACCGGTCGGTGGAACGCACACCTACGATATCAATTTCGTCATGGGAGGCTCCTATATCGAGCGATCGAACTATCTGGAATACATTATCCCCGGAAAAGAGCTGTATTTACTCGTTCAAAGTGTGGAAACTGCCAATAAGTTGAAGCAAGCCCCGTACAACTATACGCTGTACCGCGACCTGGCCGAAGCCAAGCTGATACTGCACCCGAAGACTATATCGGCAATTTGCGTCGGGATGTTCTGTTACCTTCCGCCGCAGCTACTTTCCGGGCAGGCCTGACGGTAAATGCGCCGCAGGTTCACCTTTTAAGTCCGACGGAAAGGGGCATGCCCGGCGATTTCTTGCAGGATTGACCGGGCATCGCCTATATTTATCCCTTCGAACGAAATCTTTGAATGGAAAAAGAGAACGAATTGTTCGGCGTGAAGGAAATCGCCAGGCGCGCCAAAGTCTCCACTGCTACTGTCGATCGCGTGCTGCATAACCGCACGGGCGTTTCGGAAAAAACCAAGGCGAAGATCAATGCGATCATCAAGGAAATGGACTATCAGCCCAACATCCTTGCGAGCCGGCTGGCGTCGCGGAAGATCATCAGTCTGGCGGCATTGCTGCCCGATGTGTCGGAAGAAACGGATTTCTGGTCGGCACCGCTGAATGGAATCCGCCGTGCGGAGGCCGAAATGAAGCAGTACGGCGTTCAGGTTCAGGTTTTTTTGTTTGATCTGAATGATAAGGATTCGTTCGCAGAGCAGATTCAACGGGTGCTTGATGGCGGTTTCCACGGGATACTGATCTCGCCTTCCTTTATTGAAGAGACCCGGAAGTTCGCCGCCGAATGCGCCCGCCGCAAAATTCCTTACGTTTTCATCGATTCCGATATTCCCGACCTGCACAGCCTCTCGTACATAGGCCCGCACCTGCGCAAGAGCGGGTACGTAGGCGCGAAGCTGCTCACATACCGCCTCGAAGCGGAGAAAAAAGTACTGATTATCAATATTTCGAAGGAGATTGATAATTACAATTACCTCGAAATCGAGGATGGTTTCAGGGCCTATTTCAACGACAACAATCAGCCGAACGAGATCGTGCGGATCGATATTCGCGAGACGGATTATCAATCGGTGGCGCGGCACCTTACTTATGTATTCCATTTAAATAAGGATATCGGCGCCGCATTTGTGACGAACTCGCGCGTGCACACAGTCGCATCCTTCCTGAAAAACAGCCACCGAACCCACGTATCGCTGATCGGCTACGATTTTGTGAAGGAAAACGTGGATTATCTCGACAGCAATGTGATCGATTTCCTGATCTGCCACCGCCCCGAGGACCAGGGGTACCGCGGCATGATGGCACTTTACCAGACGCTCGTTGTCAATGCACCCGTTACGAAACAGAACTACATGCCGATCGATATTGTGACGAAGGAGAATTACGAGTTTTATCAGAATTAATTTTCATAAAAATAGATTTTACAATTTCTTTTCTACCTTTACGGGCACGTGCCCGTAATCCATCAATCATTCATATTTCACTCAAAGCCAAACCCTTTTACTTTGGAAAACTTTAAAGAGAAATTGCTAAAATGGCTCAGGTCGCTCGGGCCCGGTATGATCACCGCCGCCCTCGTTTTCGGGCCGAGTAAAATGACCATTACTTCAAAAATGGGGGCCATTTACGGCTACTCATTGCTTTGGCTGGTGGCTGTGGCGATTTTTTTCATGGCGATATTCACGGGTATGGCCACGCGGATCGGAGTTGCTACGGAGCAATCCCTACTGGCTACCGTGCGGCAGAAATGGGGAAAGGCAGCAGCGGTGGCAATGGGCATCGGGGTTTTTCTCGTTGCCTCGTCGTTTCAGGCGGGTAATTCGGTAGGCGTAGGCATTGCCGCAGGCGAGCTGTTCCACACTTCGCCGGTGCCCTGGATATTGTTTTTCAATGCGCTGGCGATTTGCCTGCTGTTTTTCAGAAGCTTTTATCCGGTTCTCGAAAAAACAATGATTTTCCTGATCGTACTGATGCTTCTCTCATTCATTACGACACTATTCTGGGCCAAACCCGATGGCGCCGAAATGGTAACCGGGCTTACTATGCCACAAGTGCCGGAAGGCTCGCTAGGCTTGATCATTGCATTTACGGCGTCGTGTTTTTCTATTGTAGGTGCATTATATCAATCCTATCTTATCCAGGAGCGGATCCGCATCAATCCGGCTGTGCGGCATAGCCGGAACGATAGCAATACCGGCATTATACTGCTCGGTGTAATGTGCCTGATCGTGATCGTTTGCGCCGCCGCGATCCTGAAACCGAAAGGCATAGCGGTCAATTCCGCGTCGGACATGGCCAAAGCGCTCGAACCGCTTTTCGGGAGTAATGCTTCGGCGGTTTTTCTGATCGGGTTGTTCGGTGCGGCGTTTTCGTCGGTAATCGGCAATGCGTCGGTGGGCGGCACACTGTTGGGCGATGCACTGGGCATGGGTAGTAATTTCTCGTCCAAACAGGTACGCTACCTGGTGGCGCTTGTGATGGTAATCGGCGCGTTTGTAGCGATCCGATTCGGTAAACTGCCGCTCGAACTGATCGTATTCGCACAGAGTGTAACCATTTTCGTGGTGCCTTTCATCGGCACGGTGATATACCTGGTAGGTAATGACGAGAAAGTGATGGGAGATAAAGTCAACAAACCTTTCGTCAGGATTTTCGCGGGGCTGGGTTTGCTCATCATTTTCGCCCTGGCGCTGGTGAATGTCAAAGAATTATTTTTCAACAATCCGCTTTTTAAATAAAATGAACGGTATCAAATCTTTTGAGGAACAATGGCTTAGTCCTTCCCAAGCGCTGATCGAAGACATGAAGCGCATCGATGGCGACATTATGATCCTGGGAGCGGGCGGGAAAATCGGCCCGAGCATCGCCAGACTTACCATGCAGGCCATCGAACGGGCCGGGCTCGACAAGCGCGTGATCGCCGTGTCGCGGTTCGGTGAAGAAGGGCTGACGGAAGAGCTGAATGCCGAGGGTATCGAAACGATCGTAGCCAACATATTGGATGATACGCAGTTACAGGACCTTCCCGAGGTCGAAAACGTGCTCTACCTCGCCGGACAGAAGTTTGGTACCTCCCATAACGAACCTTATACCTGGGCGATGAATACCTACCTGCCGGGACGCGTGGCGGAGAAATTCCGGAAATCGCGCATTGTCGTGTATTCCACGGGCAATGTGTACCCGTTTACACCCGTGGGCTCGGGCGGGGCAACGGAGGAAATGCGTGCAGATCCGGTGGGAGAATATGGGCAATCGTGCCTCGGCCGTGAGCGGATGTTCCAGTATTTTTCGTCGGTTTACGGCACGCCGATCCTGCTTTACCGGCTGAATTACGCGATAGATTTCAAATATGGTGTGCTGCTGGAAGTGGCGAAATCGGTGCTGAACGGCAAGCCGCTGGATGTGACAATGGGCCATGTGAATGTGATCTGGCAGGGCGATGCCAACGAAATGGCAATCCGGTCGCTGCTACATTGCGAGTCGCCTTCCAAAATCCTGAATATAACCGGCCCGGAAACGGTTTCCCTGCGCTGGCTGGCCAGGGAGTTTGGACGTATATTCAATATCGAACCGCAGTTTACCGGCGAAGAGCAGTCTACGGCATTACTCAGCAATGCGGCAGAATCGTTCCGTTTGTTTGGTTATCCGCGCACGACATTGAAGCAAATGATCGGCATTACAGCGCAATGGCTGCTCGAAGGAGGCAAGACGATTAACAAGCCCACGCATTTCCAGGAGCGGAAGGGAGAGTTTTAGAAAGGGGAGGAAGGAGGAAAGGGAGGAAGGAGGATGGAGGATGGAGAAAAGGTCATTATTTGGTATTTAGGTAGTTATTTAAATTATGTTGGAAGAGAATATAAAAAAGCTGCTGTTTGACGGGACGGTGATTCCGGCGCATCCGCTGGCGCTGACGCGCGATTTGCAGCTCGACGAACAGAAACAGCGTGGACTGACGCGCTATTATATGGCAAGCGGGGCCGGAGGAGTGGCAATCGGCGTGCATACGACGCAGTTCGAAATCCGTGATCCTGAAATCGGTTTGTTTGAAACGGTGCTGGCAATTACGGCCGATGAAATTGAGCGGGCTGCATTGAAACGGCCGTTTATCAAAGTCGCAGGCATTTGCGGATTGACGGAGCAGGCTTTGAATGAGGCGGAAATCGCGGTGAAGTATGGTTACGACCTGGGACTGGTGAGCATGGCTGCATTCAAAACACAGCCTGAGTCGGAGATCATCGCACACGTGAGGAAAGTCGCCGAAATCATTCCGGTATTCGGCTTTTACTTGCAGGCGACCATCGGCGGGCGGGTTTTCAGCTACGATTTCTGGCAGCAGTTTGCCGAAATCCCGAACGTGTCGGCCATTAAAGTGGCAGCTTTTAACCGGTATCAGACACTGGATGTCGTTCGGGCAGTGGCGCATTCCCAACGCCGGGATGAAATTGCGCTGTACACGGGTAACGACGACAATATTGTAGCCGACCTTTTGACGCCCTACCGGTTCGAAATGGATGGGAAAATGATTGAAAAGCGTTTTGTGGGCGGTTTGCTGGGGCATTGGGCGGTGTGGACGGAAAAGGCCGTCGAACTGCTGGCAGCCGTAAAGCACACCCTTGCGACCGGCTATGCAGACGCCGCTTCGATGCTCGGCACGAACATCGCCGTTACCGATATGAACGCCGCGATTTTCGACCCCGCGCATGCATTCCACGGGTGCATAACGGGCGTACACGAGGTACTCCGCCGTCAGGGGCTGCTGGATGGCATCTGGACGCTGAACCCGGAAGAGACGTTGTCGCCTGGTCAGTATGAGGAAATTACACGCGTGATCGACGCGTATCCGCATTTAGTGGACGACGCATTTGTAGCACGTTTTCTGGAAAATTCAGATATTGGGTCAGGGTAGGGGCTTGTTATGAAGTCTGCCTATTTGAACCACATTCCTAAATCATGATTTCCGGAAAACAAGAACATTTCTCCCGTCGTGAATTCGCCCGCCGCGCGGGTATACTGGCCGCCGCCGGTATGTTTGCACCTGAAAACCATATACTGAACCCATTTTCACCCCCAGCCGTGAAGAAGATCACCATCAAGAACGTTAGCTCCAACTTCGAGCGGGAGCCGCTGAACCCGTACCGTTTCAAGGGCAGCGCCATTACCGACAGCTGGCAGGCGATTGCGATGATGGAATCCGATTCGGGTATCCGGAAAGTGGGCCTGGGCACGCAGGGGGTTTTATGGTCGGATTCGAAGGTTTTCGCTGCGCATTCCGAAAGTGCTGGTAATGCATTGATGTATGCAATGAGCGAGCGGGCATTGCAAATGATCAAGGGAACGTCGTTCAGCGACCCGGTGCAGCTGCTCGACGACCTGCTGCCGGAAGTACTGGCTTACGGCAAGAAAATTACCGGAAATCCGGATCTTAGGAAGACATTCGCATTGAATGCCCTCGTGTGCGTGGACAATGCCGCGTGGCTGCTTTACGCGCAGGAAAATGGCATGAAGCAATTCGATGAAATGGTACCCGTCGCCTACCGCCCCGGCCTTTCATACCGCCACGAAAAAGTGGCAAGCATCCCGTCGTTTGCGGTAGGAACTTCGCCGGAGCGCATCAAACAGGCGGCCGATGAGGGATATTTTATATTAAAACTCAAAACCGGCGCCGCGGGAACGCAGCAGGAAATGATCGAAAAGGACATTGCTTTTCTGACAGCCGTGCACAAGGCGATCGGGCATTACGAAACGCCTTACACCCAAAACGGGAAGATACCTTATTATTTCGACGCCAATGGCCGCTACGAGAAGAAGGAAACACTGCTCCGTTTTCTCGACCATGCCAAAAAGATCGGCGCATTCGAGCAGATTGCGGTGATCGAAGAGCCTTTTGAGGAAAGCAACGAGGCTTTTGTAGGCGACCTGGGCGTGCGTGTGGCTGCGGACGAAAGCGCGCATACCGTGGAAGATGCCGCGCACCGGATCGAGCTCGGATATTCGGCGATTGCAGTGAAGGCTATTGCCAAAACGCTGAGTATGACCATGAAAATTACCCAGCTGGCTTACGAAAAGAAGGTGCCCTGCTTCTGCGCCGACCTCACCGTGAATCCGATCCTGGTCGACTGGAACAAAAATGTGGCCGCCCGTTTGCAGCCTTTCCCCGGAATGTCGGTAGGATTGCAGGAAACGAACGGCCATCAATACTATAAGAATTGGGATAAACTCGTCACCTTCCACCCGATGGCGAACGGAAGCTGGACGAAAACGCAAAAGGGCGTTTACCTCACCGACAAATCATTTTATGCTGAAAGCGGCGGTATTCTTGCCCCATCGGCGCATTATGAAGCGATGTTTGCCGGTTGATGGGCAAAATGCGGGAGAATCTGTTCCTTAAATCTGCTTCAAAGCTTTAAAAATTTCGGCGTGAGGCTGCTCGCCTTCAAACGTTCTTACCAGGTTTCCTTTTTTGTCATAAATGGCAATGTAGGGGAACGAGCGGATCTGGTAATAGCGCTGAACGAGGTAGGATGTTCCTTCGGTGCCTACTTTGAAATTCGGATAAGTGCCTAAGCTGTATTGGGTTACAAACGGTTTTAGCATATCCATTGCCTGGAACGTCACCATCACCACCTGTTTGTTGGCAACCACATTGGAATTTTTCAGCAGGTCTTTGGTGAAACTCTGGCAATGTTCGCAGTCGGGCGAAAAATAGATAAGTACCACCGGTCCGGCGCCAAGCTGCGATGACGTGTATTGCTGGCCATTCACCAACCTGATCTGGAACGGGGCTATTTTTTTAGCGCTGCTGGCCGTTTGGGCAAATGCAGTGGCTGAGGCAAGGAGCAGGAAGCAGAAAAATAACTTACGGAACATAAAACATACATAGTAAAATGAGTCCGCAAGTTATCAAATCTTTGAACCACTATCCCCCGGGTTAAGCGGTAACTTTATCGAAAATATTGCGCAGCTGGCGGGTATGCCTTTGCGAATGGCACATCACAAATTGCAGCCATTCCCAACGTGTGAGGTTGGCAATCTGCGGGAATTCGAAATCGGTGCAGGTAAGCGAAAGGTCCTCGTTGGCGGCGATTTCGCGGATTGCCGCCCGTTCGGTCTTGAATGCTTCGAGCAACTGCCGCTGGTCGTGGGGACCGGGTGACGGGATGATGAACCCGGGTGCCTGGTACCTGGCCGTAAAATCAAGGAAAATAGATTCGATTACCGGCACGTACTGGCCTACCGGCCGGTTGGTTTCTTGGGTGGAGCCGAGTACTGTTTCGGGGATGCCGGATTCGGCTAGCAAAATGTGCTCCGCTACCTGGCCCGCGGTCCAGCTCCCTTCAAACGGAACGCGGTTCACCTGGTCGGGTTGAAACGAAGCCAGCGCAGCGTAGAACTCTTGTTCCGATTGATCGAGGTCGCGCAATAATTGTTTTCTGTCGATGGCTTCCCCGGCGTTAATTTCTGCGGATGATTGATTGGTTGACATGGCCTATCTGGATTTAGTTGTTGATGGATCAATGGAATGGATGCTATTTCTCCAATACTCCTTTCAGCGTTTGAAGACTTTCTTCGAGATCGGGTCCGAGCATACTGTCGATGAACGCGTTTGTAATATTCATCGGGTAGGTGCTTTGGCCGCTCATGCCCCACGATACTTTTGTTTGCGTAGGTGAAACGGCCTCGGTGGTCATTTCGGTTACGGCAAGCCCTTCGAAAGGTTTGATAAACCGCACTTCCAGGTTGACTTGTTTGCCTTCATCGAGCAATTTGATCTCTTCCTCTCCCTTTCCGACGTTGTCGTTCTGGCTGTCCCAGGCGTAAACGAAGCCCACAGTGCCATCGGTGCCTTTGTAGTCTTTTTTCATCCCCGGGTCCATCATAACCCATTTGTTATAATGCTGTTGGTTCTTGACGAATTTGACATAGTCGAAAACTTCCTGACTGGGTTTGTTGATGGTGATCTCCCGTTTGACGCTATATTCTTTGCTCACAAAAAGGGCGACAACCAGGGCAAGCACAACGATGCCCACGATGACGAACAGGATTTTTTTGATAATCTTCATTTTACAAGAAGTTTAGATAAAGGTCAGTAAATAAGTACGATACAAAACTAGGGGTAAACTTGTGGTGCAATGGGGTGTGAATTTGCCAAAGAAAGGGCGAATTGCGGCAGATGAAGCGGACGACGCTAGGCGGTAGCGAATGTTTGCCGTTGCATCTTGTGGTAATAGATATAGGATACGGCGATCAGCACAAATCCGATGATGAATCCTGCCCACATGTCGGGGCCGTCACCGAATGCGATGTGCGAGTAAAAAGCGCCGAACAAGTCATAAAAAATACCTGCGTAGGCCCATTCCTTAATTCTCGCATAGCCCGGAACGAGGATCGCGATGATACCCAGGATTTTGGCAACACCGAGGAAAGGAACAATGTAAGCGGGATAACCGATGCGGGTCACGTGGGCTACCGCCTCGGGCGCAGAAATGGCATCGTATACGGCGCCAATGCCTAGCATAAGGGCCAATAGCCCCGTCACAACCCAGAAGATGATTTTTGTCTTTTTCATAGTTGATGTAGTTTAAATGGTTATAGAATGGATGGAGTTTGAAACAATATCAGCGTGTGTATTTTCGGAACGGTCATCTTCCAGGACAGCAGCTTCATATCCAAAACTTTCCAGTAGCCCGATGACGCTGGTGCTACATATCTCTGAGCCCCCGCAGCTGATCCGCAACACCTTATCGCAATCTTCGAGGTCGAAGGTGGCCTGATAACCCGTGAATGCAAGGCAAATGAGATCGGCGAGCAACCTTGCCTGGCTTTGTTTCACGACGTCTGTTTTGAATACCTCTACCATTTGTTTTCCATCAGTTTTGAAGTGTAGCCGGAACGTCCTGATTACCATTATTCCGATGTTACAAACTAAGCGGGTTCGGCCAACAAAAAGGGATGTGATTTGCGACATTGTCAGGGGGTGATTGTGACAAAGGGGGCAGGGCGAAGGTTTTCCGCCGATCGCTCATCCATATCATTCGTATGCTCAATCGCGTAGGCTTGGCGCCGCTACTTCTGATACCTTGGCACTTTCACAGCCATTTACGGAAATTCCTTAACAAGAAAACTATCCATGACAGACGACAACGGATTGGTCGATCGGGTGTTGCAAGCCGCCCATTACCGCGCATTGGCGGAGAGTACGACAATGACTTTCCGGGAAATTGTGAAGGCCG
>CAMLNK010000067.1 GCA_946481035.1 uncultured Dyadobacter sp.
GAAACGCTTGTTTCCGTTACATATCGAATTGATAATGGGCAACTTCCATTTTCCACCGATCACGTAGATCGTGTCCTGCAAAGCCTTCACTTCCTCTGACTGATTCCTGACTAATGCCGCTTTTTCCATAACCGTAGTTGGTATACTCTGTGATACTGATTACAAAGTTATACCAATGAGCGCTAATTTTGTCTCAACAATTTAAATTTTATCAAAATGAACGGACAAAAAACCATTTTTATAACAGGAACCAGCAGCGGATTGGGCAAACTAACCGCAAAATATTTCGCAGAAAATGGCTGGAATGTAGCCGCTACCATGCGTACGCCGGAAAAGGAAACCGAGCTGACTGCTTACGGCAATATCAGGATTTTCAGGCTGGATGTTACCAAACCCGAACAGGTGAAGACGGCCACTGAACAGGCGATAGCTGCCTTTGGAAAAATCGATGTGGTGGTGAATAACGCAGGTATGGGTACGTACGGCGCGCTCGAATTGGCAAAGGAAGAGGACATCGACTGGCAATTTGCCGTCAACACCCGCGGTCCCATTAATGTGATCCGTGCATTTCTGCCGCATTTCCGGGCGAATGGCGGTGGGATGTTCATCAATATCAGTTCATTTATGGGTGTTACCACAGCCGTGCCGCTGGGGTCATTGTATAACATGTCGAAGTTCGCGCTCGAAGGGCTGATCGAAGGGCTGTATTATGAATTGAAGCCGCTGAACATCGACTTGCGATTGATCGAACAGGGTGGTTCGAAGGGTAATAGTTTCAAAGAGAGCATTGTCTGGAATACGCATCCCGAAATTACGGCCTATGACGAATTGACCAACAAGCTCCAATCCATTCTGGCCGGCGCCGACGATAGCCAGCTCGACGATCCAATGGAAATCGTAAATGTAATTCACAATCTCGCCACGCGCGAAAGAAACCAATTCCGAAATGTAATCGGGGCAACGGGAAATCAGTTGATGCAAATGCGGCATACCATGCCTATTGAAGATTACTTGGAAGCAATGCGCAGCTATTTTTAAACAGGCTGGTTTATTGAAAATAGGGTGGTGAATTTTTTTCTCCTCCCTTTTTTAACGACTTGCCAACGGATGTTGCAGGTAAATGATAATCAGGTTCAAAAAGAGAAAAGGAATCTCTATTGCGACGCCTTTCAGATCTCTTTCGAGCAAGTGGAAACAAATGATCATTAAAATGGTAGCGGCCATCAGAAAGTTACCCCAAAGAAATGTTTTAGGAAACAAAATGAGCAATGCACTGACGATCGTAACGATACCGTTGATCATCGCGCCGGTTTTGGTAAAGCCCCACTTCCCGAACATTTCCAGCATTTCAGACTTTCCGCTGGTCATAGCCCAGCCCTGTTTCAGTCCCATGAATACCGCAACGAGGATCAGAATGCCGTTGATTATTTTAATTACCATATTATTGATCGGTTGGAGGTGTACCGGACTAATTTAAGTCAATTTATGGTTTTAATTTGTTGGTAACCGAAGTTATATTATTTTGGTAAAGAATATAACTATCGATAATATGAACATTGTATCGTTTTTAGGTCTGGGAGGTATGGAGTTGATGCTGATTTCCGCAGCGCTGCTCCCAATGTTACTAACCCTTTGGGCATTGATCGATGCTATCCGGAGCGATTTTACCAAAGACATTAACAAACTGATCTGGATTCTGGTGATCATTTGCGTACCATTCGTCGGCGGTATCTTATATTTTCTCCTTGCCCGTAGTCAGAAAGTAGCAGCCTGATCAATGAATGCGATGCTATTTATCACATACCTCTTCATGGGTTTAGGAGGCTTAGAGTTTATGCTGCTCTTTATTGTATTACCATTAGCCATTACGATTTGGGCATTAATCGATACTATCAAGAGTGATTTTCAAAAGGACATTAACAAGCTGGTTTGGATCATCGTGATCATTTGTTTTCCCTTCGTTGGGGGCATACTCTACTATTTCGTGGGGCGAAGCCAGAAAGTAAACTATTGAAATACGTCTCTATTATTACCCTGGTTATCAAAATGCCCGGGTATAACCCTGTGCTTTCGAGCGGCCCGTGAATGCGTCCGAAGGCAGCCAGGGTGTATGCGGGCTGGACAATGGCAGGTATAAAAAGAATGGCATCGACGGTTTTTGGGCCGCACCGATAATGAAGTTTTTCGCTTCCTGCCCGAAAACATTCAGCGTTTTTTGTAAGTCAAAGCTCTGTGAACCTTTCCCGTCGCGCCAGAAAACACCGCGGGGAGTTTTGTTGCCGGCAATATCAGTAATATGCGTATCTGCCGGTTTGCCGTTTTGCAGGTAAATGTAGGGAGGAATGTCCAGCGATGCCGGAATGACGTAGCTGTGATCGAATCCGAGTTCGTTTGGACCAGCGGTAATGCCTTTCGACCGGTAAGAATGCCATAGCGCGTAGGCGTGCAGACGGCCGAGCCCGAATGGGCATCCGTGAAGACAAGACCACTCGAAGCGAGCTTGTCCAGGTTGGGCGTGCTGATCTGGGAACAGCTTCCCCCGTTCGCAAACGGGGCAGGGTTAGGGGGTATGACAAAAAAAGGCGGCTTGATTCAGCCGCCTGCAACCCACAACAAAGAGTGGCACAGTATTAATCTGCGATTACATTTTTGTAGTCCTTGACTAATCTTGGGCTTTTGCAAGCCCGTATTTGTGGTCAGTTATCACATTAACTCATGGAAAACAGCAATGTAATTGCTTGCCTGACATTCGTTTAGCTTGTCCGGCGCCGGAACTGAAGTTGCCCGCAAGTCCGGTTCCTGTAATGTGATAAGAGAGGTTGCGATAGCGAAATTAACACATTCATTCTTTCCGCCCAAACCTTATCGGATTGATAAACGCACTTATTTTTTGATAGGATAGCCCGAACAAGCCAAATGGCAGTATACGCTGCATTTGTTGCATCCTCGGAGGGTTTTCGTCCTCCGACGGCATTTTTGGCATGGCTTTTGAAGGCGTTTCAGCGTATTATGGAAAGTTTATCTCAGTCAGTCAACACGGGAAGGCTCATCATAGTCGCATACCGGTTACCGTTCAAGGTTGTCCGCGATGGTGATGGTTCCCGCTTATTTCAAAATTCCGGCGGCCTTGTTTCAGCAGTGCTTTCGCTGGTAAAAGATCAGCAAAACGAGGCTTTCGATGCCCACCAGAAAATCCAGTGGATCGGTTTTTCGGAGAACTCTCCGGAGGAACTCGAAGGGCAGTCGATGGAGAATGAGAACTTCCGGGCGCACCCGGTTTTCATCCCCGACGAACTCAACGAAAATTACTACGAAGGCTTCTGTAACAACCTGATATGGCCGCTTTGCCATTACTTTCCGTCGCTGGCGCGGTTCCACGATGTGTACTTCGATGCCTACCGGGAGGCACATGGATTGTTCTTCGAAAAGGTGAAGGAAGTGATCAGGCCGGGCGATGTGGTGTGGGTGCAGGACTACCAGCTGATGCTGCTGCCGGAGATGATCCGGAAGGCATTTCCCGAAAACAAGATCGGCTTCTTTTTTCACATTCCTTTCCCGTCTTTCGAGATATTCCGGCTGCTGCCCGTGGCATGGCGAAAGGCGATCGTGGATGGTATCCTGGGCGCCGACGTGGTGGGTTTTCATACCAACGATTATGTGGAGTATTTCCTGAAAGCGGCGCGACTTGTCTCCGAACTGGGGAATAAATTGCATTACATTAACCTCGGCAGCCGTATCGTGAAGGTCGATTCATTCCCGATCAGCATTGATTTCGATAAATTTAATGACGCCTACGACGACCCGGACGTGACCGCCGCGCGCGCCGATGCCCGGCAATCGCTCAAAGAGAAGATCATATTCTCCGTCGACCGGCTCGATTATTCCAAAGGTATTATCCACCGGTTGCACGGTTACCAGCGTTTTCTCGAACAAAACTCCGGCTGGCACGAGAAAGTATCGTTTGTGATGGTAGTAGTGCCGTCGCGCGATACGATAGAGCAGTACCAGCAAATGAAGTCGGATATTGACCAGACGGTCGGAAAGATCAACGCCGATTTTGGAACAATATCCTGGCAGCCGATCATTTATCAGTACCGTTCGATGCCTTACCACGAGATGCTGGGCATGTACACCGCCAGCGACGTCGCACTTATTACGCCCGTGCGCGACGGGATGAACCTCGTTTGCAAGGAGTATGTCGCCAGCCGGCAGGACGGTCGGGGCGTGTTGATATTAAGTGAAATGGCCGGAGCTGCGGCCGAATTGGGCGAGGCCCTGATCATTAACCCGCTCGACAGGCAGGACATTGCGGATGCGATCAAAACCGCATTCGAAATGCCCGAGGAAGAGCAGCATAAACGAATGGAGGCCATGCGCGAAAGGATTCGTGACTACGATGTGTTCGCATGGACCAGCGACTTTTTTACCCAAATGACAATGCTTGAACTAGAACACGACCGGTTGCGCCAGGTTTTCCTGAACAACAAAGGCATCGACGCGATCCGGCATGCATACCAGCTATCCAGCAACAGGATTCTCTTCTTTGACTACGACGGTACCCTCGCGCCGATTGTTCCCGACCCGGCGAAAGCGATTATGAGCGAGGATGTTAAAAAATTGCTGAACGACATTGCCAAGCGCGATACCGTGGTAATCGTCAGCGGCCGCGACCGCTATTTTCTCGATAAGCTTTTCAGTGACGTTTCCGTGCATATGATCGCCGAGCATGGCGCATTGATCAAAGCCAAAGATTCGGGCGAATGGCAGTTGAATGAAGATTATGAAGAAAACTGGAAGGATGGTATCCGTCCGATGATGCAGATCTATGCCAAACGGTGCCCGGGCGCATTTGTAGAGGAAAAGGAAACCGCATTGGCGTGGCATTACCGCACCGCCGACGACAAGGAATATGCCACCCGCCGCGCCCAGGAGCTGCTCTGGCAACTCAAAAACTACATTCAACCCGAGTTGAACTTACAGGTTATCGACGGCAACAAGGTGGTGGAGGTGAAGAAAACCGCATTTAACAAAGGAACCGCCACGCGCACGTTTGTTGAAACCGGCGACTTCGATTTTATCCTGGCCATTGGCGACGATACTACCGACGAAGATATGTTTGAGGCATTGCCGGAGACTTCATTTACGATCAAGATCGGTGACGATCTTTCGGCCGCGCGGAACCACATCCGCAGCCAGGATGAAGTTTTTCATTTCCTGCATTTTATGGTTTCGCCCGTAGGCGAGTAGGAGGGGCTTTTGTATTTTAGCGGTTCTATGGAGGAACCGCTAAAATTGCTTCACTCGGTCGTTCAGGCCATTCATCCGCTCGATAATGCCGATTGGGAAGCGCTGGCGCGCATCTGGAAGCCGTTCAGCGCGCGGAGGAAAGAGATTATCACATCCGCAGGCGAAATCGAGCGGTACCTCTATTTCATAACGGACGGTGTGCAGCGCATTTACTATCTCGACGATCAGAACCGCGAAGCCACCATTGCATTTACCTACCGGCCGTCATTCGGCGGCATTATCGATTCGGTGTTGCTGGAAGTGCCCTCGCGGTACTATTACGAAACGCTCACGCCTTCGGGCTTTATCCGCGCGCCTTACAACGAGTTCAAGGCGGTGGCATACGAACGCCCGGCGATCGAGCGGATGCTGCGTGCGGGGATGACGCAGACGCTTTCGGGCATTCTCGAACGGCTGGTGGAAGTACAATGCTTTTCTTCGGAGGATAAATTCAGGAATCTGCTCAAACGCAGCCCGCATATCCTGCAACTCGTGCCGCATAAGTACCTGGCCAATTACCTGGGTATAGATCCGACGAATTTCAGTAAGCTTGTCAATAAGGTACGCATTTGAAAATCTTGGTTTTTACCAAATATTTCTAAAATCCGGATGCGCAACTTTGCAATGTCAAAGAATTGAACGCCCATGGAAACCATAAACAAGAAGGAATTACTGCAAAAGCTCGACGACGCGGTCGAGCAACACATCGCGGACGCGGTAGCGCTGTTTCAAAACAGCGATAATGAATTGCTGAACCAGCCGTCGGCTACCGGCGGGTGGAGCATCGCACAATGCCTCGACCACCTGAACAGCTACGGCCATTATTACCTGCCCCGGATGCGGGAAAAGCTCCGGGCGGCACTGCCCGCCAAAACAGAGGGCTTTACCAGCACCTGGATGGGCGCCTATTTTACCAAAATGATGGACCCGGAAACAGGCAAACGCAAGTTTAAAGCTTTCAAAGGCCACATTCCACCTTCGAAACTTGATTCGGCCGCCGTAGTGGGTGAGTTTATCAGGCAGCAGGAGGAGTTGCTGTACCTGCTGCGCGATGGTGTGCAAAAGGACCTCGACGCGATCCGCATTCCCATTTCAGTCCTTCCGGTTATCAAAATGAAAATCGGTGACGTTTTCCAATTCCTGATCGCACATAATGAGCGGCACATGCAGCAGGCGAAGCGGAACCTGGTACCCCAAAGTATTTATTAGCCAGAAACATAAATGATAAAGGGCCGGCGCGGAAATCGCGTTCCGGCTTTTTGTGCATAAAAAAACAGCCACCGGAATGCGGTGGCTGCCAAGGAGAAACGATATGGATAGCCGTTAAACGTCAGTATGCTATGCGAGGGAAAGACGATGGGTTTCGTTCATATTTTCAAGCTTGATGAAGTGGCAGACATAACCGGCCGATCGCAATGCAAGCTCGATACGGGTGAAATCGGATAGTTCGGAGGTCAGGGTAAGCAGGAAGTCCTGAAAATCGTAGGCCCAGTGTTTTACATTCAACTGTTTCAGGCAATCGTGCAGCTTTTGCAGCGATTTGCTTGCCTGAATATTCGTGCGGAAAAGAATCTTATATGTATTGGCCATTGTTTGTTACGTGAAATTAGTGGTCGGAATGTTACCGTTTAATTCAGATTGTTGATTTAATGAGTCAAAACTAACACTTATTTAAAATGATTCCAAATAAGTTTGAGTCAAATTTCTGCTACAAAACAAAAAAAGCTTCGCAACCATGATGCCAAGTTGCGAAGCTTTTTTGATAACTCCTTTTAGTGCTATATTAAGAATTTATTAGATTTAATAAATTCTGCTAAAATGGTCGGCTAATACCGTCAGGCCCAGTTCCTTTCCAGAAAGTCGACCCAGTTGCGCCACATAATGCGTTCAATGTCGTCCTGCGAGTAGCCGCGCGCCGAGAGAAGGGAAGGGATCGTTTGCAAATCTGCGATGGAATCGAGGTCGCCGGGCGATTGCTCTTTGCCATACGCACCATCCAGGTCGGAACCGATTCCGACGTGTAATGCATTGCCTGCGATCTGGCAAATATGGTCGATATGCTGCACCACATGCTCGATTTTTAGGCCTGTGCTTTCCGGCGTCGACTTGCCGCGTACCCAGCCGGGGATCATCATCCAGGCATCAAATGCCATCCCGATCACCGCTCCGCGTTCGAGCAGCACTTGGATCATTTCATCCGAAAACTGGCGGTTATGCGGCGTAATGGCGCGGACGAGGTTATGGCTGGCCCAAACGGGGCCTTTGTACAAATCCATGGCTTCCCAAAATGCGGTGTCGCACAAATGGGTAGCATCGAGGATCATATCGAGCTGATCCATCTCGCGAAGCAGGTCTTTGCCTTTTTCGCTCAGCGGCGCATCCGAATCCGTCCCGTACGCGTACACGCCCGGGCCGTAATGCGCGGGCCCGATCGCGCGCAGGCCGTAGCCGTAAGCGGTTTCGAGGTTTTTGAGGCTTACAAAAGAATCCGCGCCTTCTAGGCTGAGGATATAGCCGATAGGCAGGCCCTCGGTTGTTTCGGCATTCTGCCAGAGTTCGAGATGGCTGCGGAGGCCCGCGAGTCCGGTAATCTGGACCATTTCTCCGGCTTCTTCCATCGCTTTATACCAGGCTACCTGCGCCTGCGTGATGGCCCAGGCCTGTGCTTGCGAATGCCAGCCTGGAATTTTGCTGTCGGGCCTGATGTAACGGCCTATTTGCGTAGCCACGCAGAGCCCGATATTGCCTTTGCGCATTTCCGGAAAACTCACCACGCCTTTGGCACGGTCGGGCTTGTCGGTGAGGTTTTTCTCCCGGTCGCGGATTGAATACAAATCTTGGGTAAGGTCCCGGTTCCATTCCACGGCATTCATGGAAAGGTCGAGGTGTGCGTCGAAGAGAAACATATGTTAATGATTGAATGATTGAATGACCGAATGATTGAATGACCGAATGATCGATGATTGACCGGGTCGACTGAATGATAGAAGCTTATTCAGTCATTCAATCATTCAATCATTCAAAATTAAACAGTTATTCGCCTGCTGCGTGCCGTAATGCGCCATTCGGCGGTCACATTTCCGTCTTCAATGACTGATGCAAAATCGTGCAGCGCCACGGTGGGGCAGATGTGGTAGGGGAGTGCGTAAAAGACATCGCCAATCTGTATCGTCTCCCAGGCATCGGCGCCTACTTGTAGCACGCCATGTTCCTCGCTTTGTCCGAGCAATGTATATTCGGGCAGGTTGAGCAGGCGAAGGCGGTTTTCGATGGGATTTTCAGCGGATATCGCTTTATGGCCGAGGTCTATCGTGACGATGCCCGACGTTGGTTTCGAAATAACCCGGGTCAGTATCAGCGCGGCATGCTCGAATGGCTGGCCGTCGAAACGGTCGCCGTAGCCCCAATCCCAGAGCACATTCGTGCCCGGGCTAAGGTACACATCGGGCCGGAGCGTATGCACGGTGAACGATGGCGACCCGCCGACAATGATCATCGGTTCGTAGCCACATTCGGTTTCAATGCGGTCGAGCAGCGGGAGCACTTTTTCGTAAGCGTCATCGGCCGCCGCTTTCCGTTCCGAGAATTCGGGGTTGCGGATGTGGCCGTCGTAAATATGTACGCCACCAAATGCAAGCCCTTCGAGGCCGCTCACATACCGATAAAGTGAAAGCAGACTCTCGTCGGTAGCATGGCCGGTACGGTTCATGCCGTTGTTGACGTCCAGGAATACGGTTGAGCGCAAGCCCTTCGAAATGGACGCATCATTTAGCATTGCCGCAGTTTGTTCATTATCAACCAGCGACGCAAACGTGGTATCCGGAAATTTCGACCCCAGCGCGAAAAGGCGGTCGATATTCGGACCTACGAGCTGGTAAGCGATCAAAACCCACGGCGTGCCGGCGCCGGCAACCATTTCAGCTTCGGCAATAGTAGCGCATTTGAACTTGGAAATGCCCGCAGACAGCTGGATTCCGACGATCTCCGGGCATTTATGGGTTTTGACATGGGGCACCAGCCGCCCGGGAGACCCGGCAATGTTTACCATGCTGCGGATGTTGCTTTCGATACGGTCTTTATAGAACAGGAGCGACGGAGATATTACTTCTCCGGGATTGCTTAGCTGGTACCAGGACATATTTATAATTTTGAATGACTGAATGATTGAATGATTGAATGAGTGCTATCTATTCACTCATTCGCTCATCCAAAATTATTTTTCTTCCAACTCAAACATCGCCTCGATTTCTACCGGAATATTGTCAGGCAATGTGCCCATTCCCACGGCGCTTCTTACGCCGATGCCGTTTTCCTCGCCCCAGACTTTCGCGAACAGCTCGCTGCATCCGTTGATGATGAATGGATGTTTTTCAAAATCGGTGGTGCAGTTGACCATACCAAGGACTTTAATTACTCTTTTGACACGGTTAAGGCTGCCGAGATTGGCTTTCAGGGTGGACAGAATAGCCAGACCAACCTGACGCGCAGCAAGTTTGCCCTGTTCTGCATTAAGGTCTTTTCCGATGCGCCCGATGATCAGGGAACCGTCGTCCTGCACGGTACCGTGCCCGGAAACGTAAACCCAGCGTTTGTCAACGACCAATAACGGTTTATAAACGCCAACCGGTTTCGGGGCAGGAGGAAGGTTCAGGCCGAGCGCAGCGAAATTTGATTCTGGTGTATTGTCCATGATAGTAAAGTGGATTGTATTTAATATTCTTAATTTTTTCTTATTCTTAATTTTTCTTATTCTAT
>CAMLNK010000068.1 GCA_946481035.1 uncultured Dyadobacter sp.
AATCAAAATTCATATGAAGACTATCCAATACATTATAGGTGCGGCCTCAATGGCCACCGTTCTCAGCACCTTCCAATCGTGTAAACCCAAAAGTGCCGACACGGCCATCAGCGGTGATGCGGCTTCCAAAACCTATGTGGCGCCGGGTAAGTACGACGAGTTTTACAACTTTGTTTCCGGTGGTTTCAGTGGACAGCTATCCGTATATGGTATTCCGTCAGGAAGGTTGCTGCGTGTAATTCCAGTGTTTTCGATGGATCCCGAGAAAGGTTGGGGGTTTAGCGAAGAAACCAAGCCGATGCTGAACACTTCTCACGGCAATGTGCCCTGGGACGATCTGCACCACGTGCAGCTTTCGAAGACGAACGGCGAGAACGACGGCCGCTGGGTATTTGTGAACGGTAACAACACGCCCCGCCTGGCCAGGATCGACTTGAAGACGTTCCGCACCGCGGAAATCCTTGAACTGCCCAACAGCGGGGGGAACCACTCCTCGCCGTTCATTACCGAGAATACCGAGTACGTGGTTGCCGGAACGCGTTTTAGTGTGCCAATGGACCAGGCCGACGGGGACGTGCCAATTAATACTTACAAAAAGAACTTCAGGGGGACGCTTAGCTTTGTAAGCGTGGACCAAAAGGATGGTAACATGGATATTGCCTTTCAGATCGAAACGCCGGGCGTCAACTTCGATTTGAGCCGGGCTGGCAAGGGTCCGTCGCACGGCTGGTTTTTCTTCTCTTGCTATAATACAGAGCAGGCCAACACGCTACTGGAAGTGAATGCTTCCAAAAACGACAAGGACTTTATCATGGCGGTGAACTGGAAAAAGGCAGAGGAATACCTGAAAGCCGGAAAAGGCAAAAAAGTGAAGGTTAAATATGCCCATAACAAATACAGCGAAGAAAGTCATACCTCGACTTCTGAACTTAAAAACGAAGTTATCGTGCTGAATTCCAAAGAACTGAAAGACCTGTGTTACTTCATTCCGTGTCCTAAATCCCCCCATGGCATCGATGTCGACCCGACGGGCGAATATATGGTGAGCAGTGGGAAGCTGGCCGCACTGATTCCGGTCTTTTCTTTCTCGAAAATAATCAATGCGATAGAGAGTAAATCTTTCGAAGGGGACTACAACGGCATACCGGTCATCAAATACGAGGCTGCACTTTATGGAGAAGTACAGAAACCCGGGCTCGGACCGCTGCATACCGAATTCGACGGCCGCGGTAACGCGATCACCACGATGTTCGTCTCATCGGAAATCGTGAAGTGGAACATCAAGGACCTGAAAGTAATCGATCGTCAGCCCACTTTTTACTCGCCGGGCCACCTGATGATCCCGGGAGGCGATTCCAAAAAGCCCGACGGCAAATATGTCATTTCCTACAACAAAATCACCAAGGACCGCTTTCTGCCGACCGGGCCGGAGCTTGCTCAAAGTGCGCAGCTGTTCGACATTTCGGGAGACAAAATGCAGCTGATACTAGATTTTCCAACCATCGGCGAGCCGCATTATGCCCAGGCTATCAGAGCCGATAAAGTGAAGGAGCAGTCGATCAAAACCTTCAAACTGGAAGCTAACAAGCACCCTTACGCTTCGAAGGGTGAAGCAGCGACCAAAGTGGAGAGGCAGGGTAACAAAGTACACGTATATATGACCGCGATTCGCTCTCACCTTACGCCGGACAATATCGAGGGGGTGAAGATCGGTGACGAAGTGTATTTCCACGTCACCAACCTTGAACAGGACTGGGATGTCCCGCATGGCTTTGCCGTGAAGGGTGCCGCCAACGGCGAACTGCTTGTTATGCCGGGCGAAACACAAACCCTGAAATGGGTTCCCGACCGTATAGGCATCTTCCCGATCTACTGCACCGACTTTTGCAGCGCATTACACCAGGAAATGTCCGGCTATGTCCGTGTTTCTCCCGCGGCGAGCAAAGTGGCACTTGTAGGAAATACAGGCACCAACCTGCCTGTGGAATAAGACATACTTCCCATGAAAAAGTCTCAAATGCTTGGTATTCACAGAATATTGCTGATCGTTTCGGGAATTGCGCTGCTGCTGGTCAATTACTTTCCAATATGGCGCATCCAGCTCAACGCACCGCAGTATCCGGAAGGCCTCGAACTACTGATTTACAGCGACAAGCTGGCTGGTAACGTCGATATTATCAATGGACTTAACCACTATATTGGCATGAAAACTTTGCATACAAGCGATTTTGAGGAATTTGGCATACTTCCGTCCCTGATCCTCTTTTTTGCGCTGCTTTTCATCGGGGCGGCTGTTTGGGGCAAACGCGCCGGAGGTTATACCGCGATCGCATTGTTTGCACTGTTCGGCATCGCAGCGATGGTTGACTTCTGGAAATGGGAATACGATTACGGGCATAACCTGAGCCCGGATGCGGCGATCATCGTTCCGGGCATGTCCTACCAGCCGCCACTGATCGGGTTCAAACAACTCCTCAACTTTGGTGCGTACAGCATACCCGCTGCGGGCGGCTGGATCTTTATCCTTACAGGTCTTGTAGTGGCTAGCTGCATGCTTCGTGAGTGGCTCACAGCCAGGAATACTCAGCGAATGGCTAACCAACGCCGGGTGTTTCTGACAGTGTCGCTGGTTGTCGCCGGTGTCGTTACCACGCCATCGTGTGGGCCTTCAGGAGCGCAGCCTATTCGACGCGGAACGGACGCTTGCGCCCATTGTAAAATGACGATCAGTGACCTGAGATTTAGCTGTGAGATGCTCTCTCAAAAGGGAAGGGCCTACAAGTTCGACGATGTCAAATGCCTGATTTCCTTCACTACGGAAGGCGATTTCGACAAAGCAGATGCAGAAGCTTTCTATGTGGCCGATTTCAAAACGGAAGAGCTCCGGCCCGTCACAGAGCTGTCTTTATTGCATAGTGAACAGCTCAGAAGTCCGATGGGGGGAAACTGCGCGGGGTTCAAAGATGCGGCCGAACTGGCCGAGGCTCAAAACCAGTTTCAGGGAGCCGTCATTGAGTGGGATGTGCTGACCAAATAGTGCCTGATACCGATGACTAACTTCAAAAGCATAAGTCTGTTAGTGCTGCTGTTCTTCTGGAAGGACGGAATGGCGAAAGCCTGGTCGAAAACCATCCGGGTGGGACGGCAGCATACAGTTCCTGGCATCAAACAGGCGATCGGGATGGCGGGTAACGGTGATACTGTTCTGGTGTACGAAGGTTTGTACCGGGAAGGTAATATCGTGATCGACAAACCGCTCGTTTTGAAAGGTGTTGGAAAACCGGTGCTGGACGGCATGAAAAAGTACGAGGTCATTTCTATTAAATCACCTCATGTGACCGTGGACGGCTTCGTCGTAAAAGCCTCCGGGCAGTCGTCCATGCTGGATGTGGCGGGTATCAGGTTATACAACACCCATGATGTTACAGTGCGGAACAATGTGCTGGAAGATAATTTTTTCGGGATTTATTTACAGCAGTCCAAACGGTGCGTCGTCGAAAACAATCGCCTGCGTGCTTTCGGCAAGGCCGAGCACCTGATCGGTAATGGGATACATAGCTGGAAAAGCGACAGCCTTGTGATCGTTGGTAACCAGATACGGGGCCACCGCGATGGCATTTACCTTGAATTTACGACCCATACAGCAGTCAGAAACAATGTAAGCCATGCAAACCTGCGTTACGGACTGCACTTTATGTTTGCCCATAACAATAGCTACACTTTCAATACTTTCAGCAGCAACGGGGCAGGCGTGGCGGTGATGTACACCCATCACGTGCATATGAAAAATAACGTTTTTAAAGACAATTGGGGCGATTCGGCCTACGGTATCCTGCTCAAAGAGATCTCGGACAGCGAAATTGAAAACAACAGCTTTCTGGGAAATACAACAGGTATTTTCATGGAAGGAGCTTCCCGTATCCGCATTAAGAAGAATGCATTTCAGTCCAATGGCTGGGCATTAAAAATCCAGGCGAGCTGCATGGACAACCAGGTTGAAGGCAACAATTTCCAGGGGAACACCTTCGATGTCGCCACCAACAGTTCATTGGTACTGAACACATTTGACAGAAACTACTGGGATAAATACGAAGGCTATGACCTGGATAAAGACGGCGTAGGAGACGTTCCCTACCGGCCGGTCAGCCTTTATTCGATGATAGTCGAACGCTTTCCTGCCGCGATGATCCTCTTCCGGAGCTTTATGGTGAGCCTGCTCGACCGGACCGAAAAGATGATCCCCGGCATGACACCCGAACAGCTCAAAGACACGCTGCCCGCAATGAAACCCGTGATATTATGATTTCAGTACAGAACATATCCAAACAGTTCGGCAAGTTTAAAGTACTCCGTAATGTTTCTTTCGATTGCCGGCGTGGAGAATGCATCGCACTTATCGGCCCCAACGGCAGCGGTAAAACGACGGTCATCAAGTCGATTCTTGGCATGGTGATTCCCGATAGTGGTATAATCAGTTTTGAAGGTAATAACATCACCAATGACTGGCTCTACCGCAGCAATATCGGCTATATGCCGCAAATCGGCCGCTATCCCGAAAACATGAGCATTGGTCAGGTGCTCGATATGATGAAAGATATCCACAAGCTGCCCGAAAACCTTATCGACCAAGAACTTTTTGAAGCATTTAAGATAAAGTCCCTGCTCGACAAACGCATGGGAACGCTCTCCGGCGGAACCCGGCAGAAAGTGAGCGCTTGCCTGGCATTTATGTTCGGTTCGCAGGCATTGATCCTCGACGAACCCTCAGCAGGTCTGGACCCATTGTCGTCAGAGATCCTGCGCGAGAAGATCCTCTCCGAAAAAGCGAAGAACAAGCTGGTGATTATCACCTCCCACGTTCTGAGCGAGCTCGATGAGCTTATTACCGAGGCGATTTACATGCAGGACGGAAGTCTCAGGTTTCACAAAACAATCCAGGAGCTGCAAAACCAGACAGGGGAGACTAAGCTCGCAAGGGCGATTGCCGCCGCGGTGCGGCAGGAAGACCGGGAGCTGGCAGCGCAAACCGCTATCCAATGAACAAGCTATGAAAAAGATGGTCAAATACATCATTGCGGACATTCTGCGGAGCAGGGTTATGATCGCTTACACCTTGGTGCTGCTCGCGATCTCACTTTCGGTTTTTGCGATGGAAGACAATCCCGCGAAAGGCATTCTGAGCCTGTTGAATATCATTTTGTTCATCGTTCCGCTGGTCAGTATCATTTTCTCGACCATTTACATTTACAACAGCAGCGAATTCATTGAGCTGCTCGTAAGTCAGCCGTTGCAGCGCAAAACGATCTGGCTGAGTATGTTTGCAGGACTTGCCATTTCGCTCAGCCTGTCGTTTGCGGTGGGAGCGGGCACTGCCATTCTGATTTACGCGGGGTCGGTAACAGGACTGATCATGATCGCTTCGGGTGTTTTGCTCACCGTCATCTTCGTAGCGATATCGCTGCTGGCATCGGTCAAAATCCGCGATAAGGCAAAAGGTATCGGTGTTGCCATTATGCTCTGGCTGTATTTCGCAATGCTTTTCGATACGCTGGTGCTGTTTCTGCTGTTCCAGTTTTCGGACTACCCCATCGAAAAGGGAATGGTAGCGCTCACCGCATTGAACCCCATTGACCTAAGCCGTGTGCTTATCTTGTTGCGCATCGATGTTTCTGCAATGATGGGCTATACAGGGGCCGTTTTTCGGCAATTTTTCGGAAGTGGGAGCGGCATGCTGATCGCGCTGACTGTGATGATTGTCTGGATCGCCGTTCCGCTCGGCATTTCCACAATCCGCTTCAAAAACAAGGATCTGTAAAAACATTCAGTATTCACTTTTTGAACAACCACCTTATGGAAACCATACCCACCCTCAATGTTACCGTAATCGAACCCCGTTTCAAGCACGCGACCATTTTTCAGCATTTCGACGCGCTGCTGCCGGGCGATGCATTTGTTATTTTCAATGATCATGATCCCAAACCGCTGTACTACCAACTGCTAGGCGAGCGGGGGAATGTTTTTACCTGGAATTATTTGCAGGAAGGACCCGAATACTGGCAGGTGAAAATTGTCAAAAAAGGGGCAGAGGACGCCGGGGAGACCGTGGGGCAAATCGCTTCTAAAGACATTCGGAAAGCTGATGCATTCCGTAAGCTGGGCATTGATTTCTGCTGCGGCGGGAAACGGAAACTGAAAGACGCCCTTCGTGACGCGGGTGTAACGCAAGAGCAGTTCGAAGAAACGCTGGCAGCCGCGGCTACACTGCCTGCCTCGCAACAGCCATTGGATTTTGCCGCCTGGCAACCCGGTTTTCTGATCGACTACATTGTCAACGTGCATCATCAGTATGTCAGGGAAAATGGGCCTGTTATCGAAGGGTTGGCGGCCAGGGTAGCGAGCCGCCACGGCGACACTCATCCTGAATTGTTCGCACTCTCAGAGCAGGTGCAGCTGTTGCTTTCGGATTTGTACAGCCATCTGGAAAAAGAAGAAGGTGTCGTATTTCCTGCCATTAAACAACTGGTGCAGGCCAGGGACAAAGAAGGTATGCAAGATGCTCCGGACCTGAACCTGGTCATCGGACTTATGGAGGTGGAGCATGCTTCGGCGGGGGACGATCTTAAAAGACTCAGGAAGATCAGCAATGATTATCAACTGCCGCAGGCAGCCTGCAATTCGTACACCTATCTGTTTGAAAAACTGAAAGAGTTTGAAAATAATCTGTTCAACCACATTCATCTGGAGAATAATATCCTTTTCCCCAAAGCACTTAAAATAAGTCAGCAGCTTTCGAGCAAGGTAATGTAGGACTATAAATCAATGCATAGCATGGTCACAATCACCCGTCGCACCCGAATTTCGGAGATCATCAAAAGCAACCCTGCCAGTATCGAGGCAATTGCGTCTGTGGCAAAGCCGCTCGAAAAACTCAAAAACCCATTGCTGCGTAAGATTATGGCTTCGCGAGTTACCATGTCGGAAGCTGCGGCGATAGGTGGTTGTGATCTTCGGGATTTGCTTGCAGCACTTGCGCCGCTTGGTTTCAGATATGAACACAATATGACCGAAAACTCGAAAATTGAAAGCGAAGGCAAGCCAGGATGGCTTCTGGCTATTGCACCCGACAAGATCCAGGCAATCGACGTAAGGCCGGCTATCCAAAGCGGAGCCGACCCGCTTAAAACCATTATGGACATATTCGGTTCCATGCAGGACGGCGAGGTGCTTTGTGTGATCAATTCGTTTACGCCCCATCCGTTGATCAACTTGCTGGCGAAGCAATCGCTGGCATACATCGCCGATAGCCCGGAAGGTGAGGTGTATACCTGGTTTTTGAAACGGATACAGAAAGAAGTAGCTGTCCCGGGACCCATCAGCGGGGGTGTTCACATGGACAAAAATGAGGTTTTCGCGGCGGCAATTGCCCGGTTCGAAGAGGAGCATATCCGGCGGATCGACGTCCGTACGTTGCCTGCGCCTGGTCCCATGCGGGCCATCCTGGAGGCGTTGGACTCGCTTCCTGCGGGCCACGCGCTGTATGTGTACCACATGAAAGTACCGGTGTATTTACTGGAAGAAATACAGGATCGGAACCTCACCGTTCGTATTCTGACCCAGGGAGACGGTGAAGTGCGGGTACTTATTCACGCTAATGATCCATTGCCATGAGCGAAATGCCTGTCACCAAAACACCTCCGCTTTGGGTAGTAGTGCCATTTTATGCTACCGGTGCATTATTTTTCCTGGCTTTGACAATCCTGCTGTTCCTCTCTGCCCATGATCTGACAGGTCATTATTTCAGCCCTCACCTGCTGGCCATCGTACATACCGCCGCTTTGGGCTGGGGTACAATGATCATCTTCGGGGCTGCCTATGAGCTGCTGCCGGTGCTCTGCGAAAACAATCTTTACAGTAACCGTCTGGCCGTATTTTCCTATTTGTTTCTCATCGCCGGAATCGGGTGTCTCATTCCCGCATTTTGGTCGTTCAGCGCGGGGTCGATGATGATTACAGGAGGAGGTTTCGTGTTTGCGGCAACGCTTTGCTACGTGCTCAATGTGCTTTTTACGATCGGTACCGGCGACCAGCACGCATTACACCAGAAGTTTCTTGTCACTTCGGCACTCTGGTTGCTGGTAACGGTCACGCTAGGGCTTTGTCTGGCAATCAACCTGCGTTATCCGTTTATGACCCGCAACCATCTGGAAATTATGAAGCTACACGCGCACGCCGGTCTGGGCGGCTGGTTTTTACAACTGATCACAGGTGTGAGCATTAAGCTGGTGCCGATGTTTCTGGTTTCAAAACCGGTCAAAGTAACCTGGTTGAAAGCAGTCTGGATCTTGCAGAATGCAGGGCTGATACTCTTCCTGCTCGACGGCCATTTCAGCGCTACTTCCGGGCGTGATTGGATTTACGCAGTCATTTCCGGGCTCGGCATTGCCGCCTGGCTGCGGTATATCAACGATGCTCGACGAAACCGGCTACGAAAGCGGATCGACATTCCTATGAAACTTACGTTCTCTTCCTTCCTGTTCATTGCGACGGCTATCGTACTCATTCCCATGGTCCAAAGCGGGGCAGAGCCCAAATGGGCTTTAATGTACGGAACACTGCTCTTCCTGGGCTGGCTTACATCGCTTATTCTGGGGCAAACTTTCAAGACATTGCCATTCATCATCTGGAACGAAAATTATAAATATCCTGAACCGGGGAAAGCGGTGCCGCTTCCCAAGGATCTTTATTCGGAAACCATGCTCAACTTCCAGCATTATCTCTATTATGTTGCCATGTTTTCATTGCTTGTTGGTATGCTGCTTGCCAACGCAACCGTAATACTGGCAGCCCTGGCCATATGGATTCTCGTCGCGCTGCTGTATGTGGCGAATGTGGGTAAAATTCTTCTTCATCCAACTTTTTAAGGTATGGACACGTTGCATGAAACGAACCTGACCGTTCTAAAAAAGAGGGCGACCCGCGCCCTGAAAACTGTCATTGATCCGGAGCTATTTGTCAATATCATCGACCTCGGGCTGGTTTATGACATGCTGTTTTTCTCGGAGTTTATTCAAATCAAGATGACGCTCTCAACCCCGCATTGCCCGCTGGGTGAGGCTATTATCAGCAGGGTGGATCAGGCCATGTCGGCAGAATTTCCGGATAGCGAGATAATCGTGACGTTGGTGTGGCAGCCTGCCTGGAGCCCTGATTTGATGACCGATGAAGGGCGGGCCGAGTTGTACTTGCCTTTGTAAAAAACAAGCGGAACCCGACTTTGTCCAGGCGGGACAGTGTCGCTCCTGAAGCAGCAGGAAAAGTGGTTTTTTGGTTGAGACCGTCGCGGGAAATCGCTAATTTGAAAGCCGCTTTACAACTATTCCTGATCACCCTACAATATTTCAAAACAAGCGGCATCGAGTTGTTCCTGTTTGCGAACGTTTTTCTTTGGTCGGCCGTAGGATTTCGCGTGCCGGGCCGTTGGGTAACGCTTTTCGATGACAAAATCGCAATGCGAAGGAAAAGGTGTGGTTCCGTAACATTCGCATACGGGAATTGGATTGGCACATACTCAGGGGAGTATATTTATTTCAAACAGCACCGTCAACCTCCTCAAATCTTCCGGCAAAAGTTTCAACTTTGGTGTCGTCGGGTCATCCAACGGGGCAAGTCCAAATTGGATGAATTGTCTCCTTTTGCTTTGCAATTTGGTGAATTATATTTAGATCTGGTCCGCTATCCAACCCGCGCTGCCTAGCAGCGGCAGGCTCACCCAAGCAATTTGAATTAAACACAATTGCCAGTGTTAAGAACAAGCCAGGGGTGCATCGCACATCGGACTTTATTAATCTCTTAGTTTCCGGCTCCGCAGAAAGCTTGCGAAACGCCGTCGATATTTCGGGGACGCCTGCATTAGGGTAAGGCTACAATTTCAGGCAAGCCATATAATCCCTGTTAGGAACATTTTTTGACCTGTAAGTCCAATTACTTGTCATTTCCTTTGCTCTTCCGTTTTTAGAAAAGTAAAAACAACATCATAA
>CAMLNK010000069.1 GCA_946481035.1 uncultured Dyadobacter sp.
GCTGGATACATTACCCTCCCTTTACCTCTGAACAAGAACAGGTTGCACAGAGACTCGCCGAATCCCTGAAAGTAAGTCCCTCGCTGGCAACGCTTTTGGTTCAGCGCGGCATTCTCGACTTCGACCAATCCCGCGATTTCTTCCGTCCTGAAATCAAGCATTTGCACGATCCGTTTCAGATGGCCGATATGGAAAAGGCTGTGGAGCGTTTGATCAAAGCGATCGATTCCAATGAGAAAATACTGGTTTACGGAGATTATGATGTAGACGGTACTACTTCCGTCGCATTGTTCTACGGCTTCCTCAAAAAGATTTACCCCAACCTCGACTATTACATTCCCGACCGCTACGAGGAAGGCTACGGCGTTTCGTGGCAGGGCGTCGATTGGGCCGAAGCCAATGGTTATACATTAATAGTGACCCTCGATTGCGGCGTAAAATCCGTGGATAAGGTGACCCTGGCCCTCGAAAAAGGCATCGATTTCATTATATGTGACCACCACCGCCCCGGCGACGAGCTTCCTCCGGCCGCCGCCGTGCTCGATCCGAAGCGCGAAGATTGCTTGTATCCTTATAAAGAGCTGACCGGCTGCGGCGTAGGTTTCAAACTTTTGCAGGCATTTTGCGTCAAAAAAGGCCTCGATCCGGAAACGCTTTACGATTATCTGGATTTGCTGGTTGTCAGCATTGCCTCTGACATTGTGCCTATCACCGGCGAAAACCGCGTGCTGGCGTTCTATGGACTGCAAAGATTGAATGCGCAACCACGGACCGGTATTAAGGCGTTGATCCAAATCTCCGGAATCAGCGGTGCACTGGATATTACCAATGTCGTTTTCGGGCTCGGGCCGCGCATTAATGCGGCCGGGCGCATCAAACACGCGAAAGAAGCTGTGCGGTTGCTGCTTTCCGAAATAGAAGAAGAGGCCATGGAGTTCGCCGAAGAAATCAACAAACACAACAGTGAACGCCGCAATTTCGATTCGAGCATTACCGAGCAGGCGCTTTTCATGATCGAAAACGATGAATGGTTTTCGAATGCAAAAAGTACCGTATTATATAAGGAAGACTGGCACAAGGGCGTAATCGGGATCGTGGCCAGCCGCTGCATTGAAAAATACCACCGCCCCACCATTATCCTCACGCAGTCGCACGGGAAAGCCGCCGGCTCCGCGCGTTCAGTTCCAGGCTTCGATGTGTACGAGGCGATCGAAGAGTGCGCGGACCTTTTGGAACAATATGGCGGGCATACATTTGCCGCCGGGCTCACATTACCACTGGATAATGTGGAAGCATTCCGGACGCGGTTCAATGAAATCGTGAGCAGCCGCATCCAGCCGGATCAGCTGGTACCGATGATCAATGTCGATATGCTGCTGGAACTGGAAAACATCACTCCGAAATTCTATAATATCCTTCGCCAAATGGGGCCGTTCGGGCCAGGTAACATGACACCGGTTTTCGAATCACGGAATATGACCCTCGTCGGCAGGCCGTTTTTGATGAAGGAAAAACATATCAAATTTGATGTGAAGCAAAACAACTCGGCTGTACTTACAGCCGTGGGCTTCGGAATGGGGCATTTTTATCCTGATATTGTCAATGGAAGACCGTTTTCGATCTGCTATTGCCTTGAAGAGAACAATTTCCGCGACAAGAAAACCTTACAGCTTTCGTTGAAAGACATTAAGCTGCATTGAGGAAGAACTTAAACGTACAATGATACTAAGAACCGAAAACCTCGTGAAGAAATACGGGGTTCGTCTTGTTAATAATAATGTAAGCTACCAGGTCGAGCAGGGCGAGATCGTCGGGCTGCTCGGGCCGAATGGTGCGGGGAAAACTACTTCCTTTTATATGGCCGTTGGATTGGTGAAACCTAACAGCGGAAAAGTGTACCTCGACGATAAGGACATTACCGACCTGCCCATGTACAAGCGCGCGCGCCTGGGCCTGGGCTACCTCGCGCAGGAAGCATCCGTTTTCCGGACATTGACGGTTGAAGAGAACATTAAAGCGGTGCTGGAAATGACCGACCTTTCCCGGGCCGATCAGAAGCAAAAAGTGGAGGAATTGATCGAGGAATTTCACCTCGGCCACGTACGCAAAAGCAAGGGTATGGTCCTTTCGGGAGGCGAGCGCCGCCGCACGGAAATTGCAAGGTCGCTGGCGGTGGACCCGAAGTTCATCCTGCTCGATGAGCCCTTTGCCGGTGTGGACCCGATTGCCGTGGAAGACATTCAGAGCATTGTAGCCAAGCTGAAACATAAGAATATCGGTATCCTCATCACCGACCACAACGTAAACGAAACCCTTTCGATCACCGACCGGGCCTATCTGCTATTCGAAGGAAAGATATTGAAACAGGGAACTGCCGAAGAACTGGCGGAAGACGAGGTCGTTAGGCGTGTGTATTTGGGGCAGAATTTTGAATTGAAAAGGAAGATCTGAAAAGTCTCCAGCATAGAAAAGGGAACGCTCAGGTGGCACTCCCTCTCTTACAATTATTCACCATGAACTGTATTACTAGTCAAAAAGCGTAACAGCGATGTTACTTCTTAGGGCACTTTTTACAATGCTTGCCCTTCTTTTTGTATTTCTCGCAACACTTCTTAAACACGCAATCGGTGCTGTCTTCGAAGCTTTTCATCCAGAAACACCCCTGCTCCGACCCCACATTGTAATCACTAATTGTAAAAGCGCTCATTCACATTGCCGTTAAAACTGAGGCAAATATATTACCTATTTAGAATCATTCAAATGTTTAACACAAATTATTTTGAATAAATCTAAATAACTCCCGTGCACAAAACGGTCACTTCACATATCCTTTCCTTTTCAAAACTTCAAAAATCTCCTCGGCCGACACCTTTTCCTTATGATAGGAAAGCGTAACCGTACGATCTTCCACCCCCACACTTCCCTTCCGAACGCCCTCGATCTGACGTAAGTCGGTCAACAGTTTCTCTTTATTATAGGTACCTGCCAAGTCGATACTGAACTGCCTTTGAGATTTGAAACGCTCGAAATGCTGCTCTGTCAGAATCTGCTCCTCGGTTTTGAACGGCTCCAACCGGTTGATAGCCAATCCGGACAATACGATAAACCAGCCGAAAACATACGATAATGTTTCGATGCGGCTGTGAAAGTTTTTTTTCCAAAAGTAAAAAGCAACTAACCTGCCGCTCAACCAGATAAATATTGTCCATTGCATAACCGTGAACAATGCCTGATGCCTGGCGAAGAAGGCGGTGTCAAAAATCGGTAAGGATGCCAGCGACAGTAATGGAAGTGCGCAGCAACCAATGTGTAAAAAGGTAATAATCAAACTGAAAGACAGGGAATAAAAGCTTCGCATGACGGAAGAAAATGGACGCGACTGTTGCGTATTAAAAGTATTTAATTCATTTTTGCAACATTGTTGCATTTAATGAAGTTCCATTTTAAATGAATCTTATCTATTCAACCGCCCTGCTTATGGCCGTCCTCATGACCTTGTCCTGCTCACCAGGGCACGAAAAAAGCCCCGAGCTCATCGAAGCCAACCGTTTGCATCTTGAAGCCATGAAAATCTCAGAAGATCTCGAACAAAAGCTCGACAGCCTTTTGCCCCTGGCGAAAGACGATGTAGAAAAATCACGGATCGATAGTTTGAAAAACCTGATCGAAGTTTGGGAAGAGAATGTGATCGAGGTGCCTGGCTTCGCCCATGCGCATGATCACGCACATGGCGCACACGAGCACAAAGTAGCCCCGCCAATGACCGACGGGTCAATGCTGGATTACCAACGGCAATCGAAGGAAGCCATTCTGGAATTGCAGCAGGCCATCTTAAAACCCGGCAGTGTGCGATAATGAAGAAACTTGCCATCCTGCTCGTTCCGCTCTTTGCATTCGCATTCTCTGCGGAACCTATCATTATCAATTGGAAGCGCCTGACAGACGTACGGTTCACCCGCAAACTGAACAAGGAACTGAGCATGTATTTCCTCTACCCTACCTTCGGGCCGTCCGTGAATGCATTGCGGGGTAAAGAGATCAGCATTCGCGGCTACATGATTCCGGTGGATGAAAACGATAATATTTACGTGATTTCTGCCAAACCGATGGCCGCTTGCTTTTTCTGTGGCGGCGCAGGCCCGGAATCGATCATCGAATTGCAATTCCGGAAGAAAAAACAGCGTTTCCGCACGGACGAAGTATTGACGGTGCGGGGCAAACTCGCACTCAATGCGGACAACGTCGATCACCTCAACTATATTCTGAAAGACGCTGAGGTAACCGAGTAATAATCAGGGAATTTTCTCCCAAATCTCGTGCATTGGCTTGCCGTCGCTGCTTTTTCCGCTATGGTCCCAGCGACCATTGTCGAGCTTGTAATCAAATTTCAGCGAAGAACCCACGCGGTTGTTGTCTTTGGAGAAAAACTGGATATTTTCGGTGTATTTGCCATCTTTCGCGGTGTAAGTACCGCCGCCGGTTGCGTAAAATCCTTTCACCGCCGGATCGATCGCAAACCACTGAAAACGGGTTTTTGAAAGTAGTTTCAGCGTTTTACGTGTTCCTTCCTGATGTATTTTAACGAGCGTCCCCTGCCCGTTGTCCCGTTCGGTAATGTGCCAGGCACCGGCCATGGGCACATTCGTTGCGTCGTCGACCCGCATCCACACCATCGCTTCGTCGTAACGCAGTGTAAGAATATCGTCTTTCACAGTCACCGTGAATTCGATGGGAATACCGATTTTGGCCGTGTCAGCCGAATTAAATTCCGGAGTATACGTCATCTTATTGCCGCTCATCGTGAAGGGGCCGCCTTCGGTTCTTTCAAAATACTTGTTTCCAATGCTGTAAGAGGCGATAGCAAGATAATTATCAGCCACAATAAGCGTAGAAGCGCTGCCTGTCGGCTCCTGCGATTTCCAGGCGCCCTTCGGCACTTGCGACAGGCGATCCTGGGCAAATGCCAGGAAAGAAATGAGTACAAAGGTGGTCGTCAGTATGTGTTTCATTGCATTAGGTTTGATGGAGTTACCCTATACGTTATCAAAATTATGCCAATTTCAACGGGAAGCAATTTTCAGCGCAAAACTTCCCGCAAAACATCCAGCGACTTAATCTCCCCGAGTGCGTCCATGTGGATTTTGTAAAAGAAAATCATCTTTTCGAGGATGCTTAGCCGCCTCACCCTGTCCAGCGGAATGGACAAACCGTAGCCGTTTTCCAGCATTTGCACCGTAGCCGCATGCTCTTGCGCGTCGGGCAGGTGCGGGAAATGGTTGTCTTTCAGCTCACTTACCAAATCCCCGGCCGTCTCCACTCCAAAACCCAGGAAATGCGCCAGTTGCATGAGAAACTGAATGTGGAAGTTCTCAAAACCGCTACCGGCCTCATCGAGATACAGCACCGATTGTTCAATAAAATGGAACAGTGGCTCGTTGTTTTCTTCCTCGCGCAAAGTTTTGCCGAGCATTTCGGTCATAAATAGCGCCAGGCCTGATTTTATAACATCAAAAGGTATCGAGAAGAATGGGGCATAGCACTTGATCTCGGAAATGCGGTGGATGGTATCCTCCTTGTTCTTGTGATACACCACCAGATCCAGCAATGTAAGTGGTTGGAAGAACGCGATCCGGTTGGTTTTGGACTTGCTGCTCCTGACACCGTTCACGATATAAGTCTGGATACCAAAGGCTTCCGTGTAAATCTTCGCAATAATGGAAGATTCCTTGTAACGGATGTAGCTCAGAGCGATACCGCGGGTTTTATGAAGCATATAAAAATTTTAATATCAATTTGGCCAAAAATAGTTATCTTTCTTTTATAGTGATTCTTCTGTAATTATTGATCCGGCAGTTGAAACTGCCGGGAATGGATTAGGCGGGACGCGAATTTCGCAACATTATGCCAATCTGATCCCGTCAGTTTAAACTGACGGAAAGGATTTGAAAAATTGAACAATTTTTGGAGTTTTTTAAGCCAAAGGATTTGTACCTTTGTAAGAAATAACGAACTAAACGGGAATCGAAATTCGTTACGCTAATATTCAGGGAATACGCTTTGCATACCAGCAAACACCAATATTTCTAAAAGCATTACTCTTCTTATGAGCGACGCCATTAAGCATGAGTGCGGCATAGCACTTATCCGTCTTAGAAAGCCTTATCAATACTACATCGACAAGTACGAAACGCCGTTGTACGCAGTTCACAAGCTTTCGGTGATGATGGAAAAACAGGTCAACCGGGGCCAGGACGGAGCCGGGGTAGCCAATATCAAGATCGACGTCCCGCCCGGGAAACGATATATCAGCCGATACAGATCCGTAGAACCTCAGCCACTTACGGATATCTTCTCCAAAATCCACAAAAAATTCCGCAAAGGTCTCAAAAACAACCGGGACCACGCCAATGATGCAAAATGGTTGCAGGAAAACCTGGCATTTACGGGAGAAGTATGGCTGGGACATCTTCGTTACGGCACGCATGGCACCAATGAAGTGGAAAACTGTCACCCGATGCTGCGCCAAAGTAACTGGCGAAGCCGCAATCTGGTAATGGCCGGAAACTTCAACATGACCAATGTGGATGAGCTTTTTGGCAAACTGGTTTCACTCGGCCAGCACCCGAAAGAGAAAGTCGACACCGTAACGGTAATGGAAAAAATTGGACATTTCCTGGATGAAGAAAACCAGCGGGTGTTCGAGCGTTTCAAAGGAATTTACGAAAACCCGACGTTGTCCGACGTCATCGAAGACAATATCGACCTGCCCCGATTGCTGTACCGCTCGTGCCGTGATTTCGACGGTGGCTATGCGATGTGCGGCCTTACGGGCTACGGCGCTTCCTTTGTGATCCGTGACCCGGCAGGCATCCGCCCGGCATTCTATTATGCTGATGATGAAGTAGTTGTAGTTGCATCCGAGAAGCAGGCGATCAAAGCTGCATTCAATGTAGACTACGATCAGATCACTGAAATTACTCCTGGCTCTGCGTTAATCGTGGACAAAAACGGTGAGTATAACGAATTCCCGATCCTGCCGCGTCTTGAAAAACGCTCATGCAGTTTCGAACGCATTTATTTCTCCCGCGGTACCGATCCCGATATTTATAATGAGCGCAAACAGCTGGGTAAACTGCTGATTCCGCAAATTCTCAAAGAAGTTAACTACGACCTCGAAAACACGATTTTCTCGTACATCCCGAACACAGCCGAAACGGCGTTCCTCGGAATGATCGAAGGTCTGGAAGAATACCTTGCCAAAAAACGCAAGCAGGCGATCATGGAAGGCATTCTTTTCGAAGCCGATCTTGAAAAAGTGCTCTCGTTCCGCCCGAGGATCGAGAAACTGGTGACGAAAGACGTGAAATCCCGCACGTTCATCACCGCCGACGCCCTGCGCGACGATATGGTTTCGAGCGTGTATGACACGACTTTTGAAGTGGTTCGTAAAAATGTAGATACCGTTGTAATCATCGACGACTCGATCGTTCGCGGTACCACGCTTGAAAAGAGCATTCTCACCATGCTCGACCGATTGAAACCGAAAAAGATCGTGGTAGCGTCGTCCGCACCACAAATCCGCTTCCCGGATTGCTACGGTATCGACATGTCGAGAATGAAGGATTTCGTCGCTTACCGCGCCGTATTGAAATTGCTCGAAGAACGCGATATGGAATACAAGCTGGAAGATGCTTATACTCAAAGCGTTACCGCATTAGCAACAAAGAATCCGTACCATACCAACTACGTAAAGGCGCTTTACGATCCTTTCACCGACGAAGAAATTTCACAAAAAATTGCTGAAATCATCCGTCCGAAAGGTTTGAATGCGGAACTCGCGGTAGTATTCCAAACCGTTGAAAACCTGCACAAAGCCTGCCCTGGCCACCTCGGCGACTGGTATTTCACCGGAAACTATCCAACGCAAGGCGGAAATAAAGTAGTAAACAAAGCATTCACCAACTCTTACGAAGGTAAATTGGAGAGGGCTTATTGATCATAAAAATTTAAGTGAGGATAGCCGGCTTGGAAACGAGTCGGCTATTTTTTGTGATCATTCACTTAAATTGCGTCAACGTACTGACTGTATTTAGCTAAATTCCGTCAGTACGTTGACGCAATTAACATTTCTATTAATTTGCCACCTCAATTCACAACCTAAATCTCAATGACCCAATTCAGAACAATTAAAAAGGCTTTCCTGGCATTTGCCCTGGTATTGACGGCTACTTTTGCTCAGGCACAAGGCACCCTGAACGACATCGCGTTCCTCGACGGCCGCTGGCTCGGAACCTACAATGGTGGGCCTATCGAAGCTTCCTGGACAGCTCCCAAGGGCAACAACATCGTCGGTTTCATCCGTATGATCAAGGACGACAAGCCTGCTCTTTATGAGATCTTCGCATTCGAACAGACTGAAAACGGCCCTGTGGCGATGGTAAAGCATTTCAAACCGGGAATGATTTCGCTGGAAGAAAAAGAGGTAGCCGACCGCTACAAATTCATCGAAGCGAAAAAGAACCAGGCTCTGTTTGAAAAAGATGATGCTTCGGTGCGGATCATTTACGAGAGACGCTCTGCTAATCAGCTGGTTATCCAGCGTGGCAAGAAGGAAAATGATAAGTGGAGCTTTGTGGATTTATTTATTTTCAACAAAATCCCCTGAGGCATTCTGAAAGCTCTCACGACAGCAATCCAGGCGGGTTGCTGTTTTTTTATGCGCTAATTTTTAAGAATAAGATACACCCCGCCCACGAGCAGAATCGTACCCAGAATGCGCGGCAAATTCATATGATGCACGGCAAACCCCTGTAAACCAAAGTGATCGATAGTCATGACGGTTACCATTTGGCCAGCGATAACCAGGCACATCATATTTGCCGGGCCGATATTCCTGACGATGAAAATGACAGTAATCACATAAAACGCGCCTAATACCCCGCCCATGAAACGCGTCCACGAAACCTGTTTGAGGTCGGCCAGAGAGGGAATTGGATTTTGGTTGAAGCAGGCAAATGCAATGGTAAGCACCATTAACCCTACAAAAAACGAGGTCATCGCCGCGAGAATGGGGTTGTTGATCGATTCGCGGAGCTGTGTATTCACGCCCGACTGCACGGCGTTGCTGATACCAATGAGAAATGCGAAGATCAGAAAAATCCAGTTCATTGCTTCAATTCATTTACCTTATCAGGATCGACCGTCTTGAAACGGCCATAAACGCGAAGAATAATCGCCAGGGCAACAGTCACCTCGGCTGCCGCCACAACAATCACAAACAACGCAAAAAGCTGGCCACTCAGCCGCTCGGGATCATGCCGACCAAACGCTACCAAATTGATATTCACCGCATTAAGCATCAACTCTATACCCAGCAACATCCCAATAAAATGCCGCTTGGTGATGGAAATAGCCAGCCCAATGCAAAACAATGCGGCCGCAACGACGAGGTAATATTGTACAGGAATGGTTGTCATGCAGTCGGGTTCCGGTTTAATGCGAGATAGGCGGCACCGATGAGCGCAACCAGCAATAGAATAGCGGCTATTTCAAAAGGTAATAAATGGCTCGTCATTAACTCTACGCCGATGGTCTTGATCGTCGATTTGGTACTCATTTCTTCTCCCGCCATTCTGAAATCACCGGATAGAATAATTTTCACCAGCAATCCAAAGAGTCCGGCACCTGCCAGAAAACCCCAGATTTTTCGGGTAATCGGCACTTCGACGCGGTTATGGCGTGTCGAATCGTCACTTTTCTCTTTCTGTTGCGTCAGCATTATACCGAATATCAATAATACCAGAATACCCCCGACGTAGATCATAATCTGCGAAACCGCCAGGAAGTCCGCGCCCGCGAGTACGTATAATGCGGCCACGCCCAGGAACGCGAGAAACAGTGCAAATGCGCCGTAAATCAGGTTTTTGGAAAAAAGAATGAATAGCCCGGCTGTGAGCGTCAATGCGGAAAAAATGTAAAATATAATTGCTTCCATGCGCGCCTATTCTTTGGGTTTCGGTTTCATTGTCGG
>CAMLNK010000070.1 GCA_946481035.1 uncultured Dyadobacter sp.
CCGCCATCTGCGCAAATCCCAGAGCCTTTTCTGTTCGAATGTAAACTCAACATAACGCTCGTCCTGGATCGCCTGCCGCATCTCGGCCTGCGTCATCGACGGGTTAAGTCCGTACAGTTTCCCCGCCAGGGAAGCATCGCCCGGTGTGGTTTCGTTGATACCGGCGCGCTTGCGGATCTGTTTGAGCACATCGAATGCTTCCGGCAGCTTGTTGAGCTCCATCGCAGCCTCGGCATAGTTCATCAGCACTTCGGCGAAGCGCATATCGATATAATCCGTCCCCGAGATCTGCGAATTGGTGATATCCAGTGATTCGTCGATGGCCTTTCTCGAATAGTAGCCGGTGAGCGTTCCATTTGACTTCCCGTAAGAATAGCCATTCCCGGAAGCATCCGCATTGAGCTCCATGGTCCGGCCCAGGTAAGTCGCGCCATTGTAAACGACCGTGGCATAGAACCGGTTATCGCGGTTCTGCCAGCTTTTAGTTACGTCGCCCGCATATTGGGGATCGTTCCAGGCCGTTTTTTTGCCGCTTTTCAAAGGGAATGCGTCTACCATTTCCTGCGTAGGATGGCATCCGCCTGTTGCATTGGCCGTAAAGTCGATCGGCCTCACGGCCGCGTCGCGGTTCTGCGTGCGCCCCGAGGGGTTCAGGTAGCGGATCGCGAAGACGACCTCCTTGTTCATCTCGGCCAGGAACAATGCCGCATTGCTGTACGTATCCACAAGTCCGACACCTTTGGACGAAAGGTAAGTGATGGCCTCCCTATTGGCATCGTAAGCAGCCTGCCAGTGCGCCGGATTGTTGGTTGGGTTAAACTGGGGGCTGGCACGGAAAAGCAGCACGCGCCCCTTCATAGCCAACGCTGCGCCTTTGGTAACGCGCCCCAGGTCTGTGGCCGGATACGATTCGGGCAACTCGCCTGCGGCGGCATTCAACTCGGACAGCACGAAATCGAAGCATTCCTTCGTCGAATTACGCGGCACACGCAGGTCGTCGTCGCGGTCCTGCGCGGAGGTAACCAGCGGCACACCGCCATACCGTTTGATCATTTCAAAGTAAACGAATGCACGTATAAACCGCACCTGGCCTTTCAGTGCCGTTTTCACGGCCTGGGCGATGGTACTCGAAGGCTTATCGATCTCCTGCAAGAACAGGTTCATCTTGCGTATATCGGCATATGGCCAATATGCAGGCCCGCCATTGTCGATGGTGGTTGTTCCCGAAATCCAGCTGCTGCCGCGCGAAGCTTCGTCCGTTGCATCGGCCAGCGTCACATCCCAGGAGGGAACCGACATGTAAATGTTGTTCACAACTGCCGTAGCCAGCGCAGGGTCCGTCCAAACATCCCCCTCGGTAATGGCCGACAAGTTCTTTTTGTCCAGCACATCCTCACAGGACATCAGCCCGAGCGAGCCGGCCAGCATTAAAGCACACAGATATTGATATGTTTTCTTTCTCATTTTGTCTAATTCTTGATCAACTGAAACATTGTTGTCTATCACCTGCGCCCGGATCAGAACCTGAGGGACAATCCTGCATTATAACTTTTCATGATCGGGTACTGGTACACGCCGAACGGCCCTTCGATCGCCTCGGGGTCGGAGACTTTGATCTTATCGAACGTGAATAAGTTAGCACCGGATACATATATACGTAACGCACCGATACCCAGCTTGTTGGTCAGGGCCTTCGGCAGCGAATAGCCGATTTCGATGTTTTTCAGGCGGACATAGTTGCCGTTCATGACCCAGAATGAAGAAGCGGCCCTGCTGGCACCGTAGCTGCTCGCGCCTATGCCGCCTACACGCGGGTATTTGGCGCCAGGGTTCTCGGGAGACCAGGAATCGTTCCACATTTTCAATATCGCGGCATTCTCCCACAGGTCACTGCGGTTAGGAAACATCAATTTGCGGTTGGCAACACCCTGTACCAGCACATTCAGGTCAAAACCTTTCCATCGCCCGCCGGTGGTGATACCGTAAATGATCTGTGGCGTCAGCCCCTGGTTTGACAACACCACCATATCTTTCGAGTCGATGGTACCGTCGCCGTTTTGGTCTTTCAGGATCACATCACCCAACGACCATTCGTAGGTCCCCCATTTGGGTAAATTTTCCAGATCGGCCTGTGTGCGGGCGATGCCGACAGCCTCGTAGCCCGACAGGTAGCCCATCGAACGTCCCGTCGGGATCTGGTAATCGAATGCCCCTGCCGCATAATCCTGCTGCTTCACCTTATTGCGGGCAAAACTGAAATTACCGCCCAGAAAATACTGTAAGCCGTTTTTAAGGGTATGGTCATGGCGCGCCACGATTTCGATCCCCTGGTTGCTCACGATGCCGTAGTTTTCTTTGGGAAGCGTTGCGCCGAAGGTGTTGGGTATTGAAATGATCCTCGCCCCGAGAATATCATAAGTATACTTCTTGAAATAATCTACCTCAAAACTTAACAACCCTCTCCACAGCGAACCTTCGATGCCGATATCGGTGATCCGTGTTTTTTCCCACGTAATATTGTAATTGGGAAGCGCGCCCGGAGCAATACCCGACGTCGCCGAACCGAACACCGCACCACTTGCCACGGAGAAAATGCTCTGGTAGCCATATTCGGCCACGTTCACCCCGCCGTCATTTCCCAGCAAACCATATGAGGCGCGCAGTTTCAGGTTATCGATATTTTTGAAATTGTTCTTCACAAACGACTCCTCCGACAAGCGCCAGCCGGCCGATACCGACGGGAAGAAACCCCAGCGGCCCTCCGGTGCAAATTTTAGGGAAGCATCCGAGCGGAAGTTGGCCTCGAACAGGTATTTCTCATTGTACGAGTAAGTCACACGGCCAATGTAGCCCAGCCTGCCGGTTTCCGAAGCGCTACCCGTTGCACTCTGGTTCTCGCTGGCGGCATTACCGATAAAGAGCTGCTCAATCGTAGGCGTCAGCAGTTTGTTGCGCATGCCGTAGAGGTAATTTCCGGTGCCTTCCGCCTGCTCGTACATCCCCATGATCGTCAGGAAATGCTTTTCATTGAACGTCTTCTCGTATTGCAATCCCGCATTGAGCTGATAGGAATTCGCTTCGTTGAACGACGCGAACGCGCTGTTTTCCCAGTCGCCCAGCAGCAAACTGTTCGTCACTTCCTCAGTGAGCAGGTGGTTGTGCCCACCGGTGGTTTTGAATTCGGAAACCGGATATTTCTTACGGACAGTCTTGTCGTAGTCGTAGTATTTCCGGTAGTTAAACGACACATTCGCTTTCAAACCATTGACATGCGGAATGGCGTAATCCAGTTTCAGTATCCCGTTGAAGGTGTTCCGTTTAATGCTTCTGAACCCGGCGTTATCGATCAGGCCGATGGGGTTCCATACCTGGAATGCACGCACGTATTTGTCCCCTATTTTCCAGGGCATGAACGAAGGCTTGTTCAGCAGCCCGCGGTAGAGATCGTACATCCGGTCGTCGTCCCCGCCGTCGTAGGGCCAGTAGGGCCTGTCGCGTTTTTGGAGGCTGGCATCGATCATCAGCGCCATATTCAGGCCCTTCGCTATTTTGGCATCCACATTGGAGCGAAGGTTAAAACGATCGTATTTCAGGTTTTTGAGCCCGCCGTTCTGAAAATTGTACCCCAGGCTGGAAAAATATTTCACTTTTTCGCTCCCGCCCGAAACGCTCAGGTTATGTTGGGTGAAAACAGGGTTTTTCCAGGCTGCTTTAAACCAGTCGTAATTGACCTTGTTGTCGCGGAAATAATCGATTTCGTCCTGCGTATAATACGATGGGTCGGTAGTGGGCAGGTTGTTGAACCGGGCCACATTGTTGCGGTACAATGCATTCTCATATGCATTCATACGCTCGGGAACCTTACTCGGTGATTCCTTGCCCACGTACGCGCTGTACGTGAAGGTAGGCGCATCCGCCGTACCGCGTTTCGTGGTCACGAGGATAACGCCGTTGGCAGAGCGCGCGCCATAAACCGCCGCCGAAGTGGCGTCTTTCAATACCGAAATATTGTCGATTTCGGTGGTACTGAGCGCTTCGAAATCCCCTGCCGTACGCACGATCCCGTCGATCACATAGATAGGATCTGTCGAGTTGAAAGTACTTTTACCCCTGATGATCAGCGAGCTTCCCGATCCCGGCGCGCCGCTTTTCTGGGTTGCGAACAAACCCGCTACCCGTCCCGCCAATGCATTGGTGATGTTCGCGGTAGGCACATTCTTGATCGCATCGGCCGAAACCGTGCTCACGGCACCGGTCATGGTGATCTTCTTCTGCGCTCCATAACCCACCACCACCACCTCGTTCAGCGCGCTTGCCAACGGTTCCAGTTTGATATCCAGGAAAGTTCGCCCTCCGATGGGCACTTCCTTGGAAACAAATCCCACGAAACTGAATACCAGGGTACCATCCCCACCCGGCACATCGAAGGAGAACTCCCCCTCGGCATTGGTGAGTGTACCGGAGGTAGTGCCTTTGAGCAGAATGCTCACGCCCGCGAGCGGGCTCCCGATCTCATCGACCACCTTTCCCCTGACCGGCGCGAGGTTGATCATCTGCGCTTCGTTCACTTCCACCTTCACGGGCTCCGTCGGTGCGGGCGTGCGCGAGAGAATAATGTGTTTCCCGCTCAGCTCATACCGGATATTCATCGGTTGAAAAAGCTTATCCAGCAAATACCCCAGCGGCGCATTGGTTACTTTCAGGGTGACCAGGTGCTGCGACTGGCCGATTTGCGGCGTGTAGGAAAACCGCACGTCGGCGATCTTTTCCAGTTCTTTGAGGGCAGGCCTGAGTTTCACCTCGGTCATGTTCAGGCTCACCCGACGACTCAACAGCTCCTGCGCCGACAGATCGTTAGCCCAGGAAACCCCCATAAACACAAACGCCAGTAACGCCTGAACCAACGATATTTTCATACATTGGAATAGTAAATGTCTTCCTTGTTTCATACTTTTGAATGAGTTGTTCGTTTGGAAAATTCGGACAATAACAATCCTTACAACCTCTCCGGGATGCTAAGGATTAACACAGGCCAATGATGGAGCAAGCATCATTGGCCATGTTGCTTAAGAAGTATGGGGCGTAACTATGTTCTCATAGGACGGGGGTTTGGGGTGAAAAGATTAAAGGGTTAGGCAAGTCAAAAATTTTATAGCGTTATGGTTTACACCCGGTGGTGGTGATCACTACCTGGGCGTCGATGATCTCGTACGATGCGCCGATAGTCCTGCAAACGACATCAAGTTTTTCAGGCAGGCTTTCATCCGAAAATGCAGCCGAGAACTGGCAATTTTGTAGTAATTCGGGGTTGTAGACTACATTTACCCCGTATGCTTTTTTAATATCTTCAAAAAAACGGATCGCATAGCCGTCCTCATATTCGAATTTGGGCCGAGACTTTACATCGGGCAGCGACACCGGGTGTTCCACCAGTCTCTTGTCAAACAGCTCCGCCTTTCTGTTGAATACCGCGAGCTGATTCGGGAGGAGCAAAATCGCCGATTGTTTCGGCGCGCCGCCCGCTGCCTTATCCCGGGCGTCATTCTGATAAACAGTCACCTTACCGCTCAAAACCTTCACGGTAACATCCGAGCCATCGTCGAACGCGACCACCTCGAATTTGGTACCCAGCACTTTGGTAACCACCTCATTGGCAAATACATAAAATGGCTTACCGGCATTCGGTACCACATCCAGCGTGGCTTTCCCCGAAAGGTACACGCTCCGGTCCTTGCGGTTATAATCGGAAGTGAAGCTGACCTCGCTCCGCGGCGCGAGCATTACGAACGAACTGTCGGGCAGGTAGTAAACCTCCGCCACCGCCGATTTGTTGGTGTGCCGGGTTACCGCAGCAGTATTTTCGAGGGCAGAAATGGTTTCGGCATAATGCGCTTTGTGCGATTTTTGGGGCCGCCAGGCCAGGTACCCCGCCGCAACGACGGCCAATGCAATGGCCGCAGCGATGGCCGACCGTCGGTACCAGCCCGAAGACGAACGTAGAGGCACTACCGGCGCCTCATACACGCCTGCGTCGTGCGCCTCCGTGGTGCGCATGATCCTGTCGAGCAGCCTGGCTTCCTCTTCTTCGGACAGATACGTTCTCGAATAGCTCGTCAGCCCGAGCAGCACCGCATTGAGCAGCTCTCCCGCTTGTTGCCATTCGGCTTTTTTGTGGGGGTAAATCCGGAAATACGCATCCCAGAACGCCCCTGAATCCACCGAGGGAGCCAGGTGGTGTCTCAGAAACCGATCATCGGTAACGAAGTCTACCGGTCCGAAATGTTCGTATGTGCTGTCCACTGCAAGATTGTTTTACAGTTAGATAACAGATACTTCATTTTCATACTCGGCTGATTGAATAAATTTTTAAAAAAATTTTAAAACTACCGGAAGTTACAAAATATTATTTCCAAAAGAGGCCGGATTGAAAAAGGAAAAGTGCCGCCAAAAGCCAGCCGCGCAGTTTTTCCATCGCCCGGAACACCAGGTTGTGCGCCGACTGGGTGTTTACTTCCAGTACCTGCCCTATCTCCTGGTAATCCATATTTTCGACGAACCGAAGCCGGATCGCTTCCTGCTGGCGGGGCGGCAGCCGGGCTACCAACCGGGTAAGCAGCTCTTCCCTCCCGGCCGACTCTTCTTTTTGCGTGAGGATATCTTCCACTGAGGATTCGAACCAGAGGTCCTCAAAATCCTCCCGGGTCACAAACATATGCGGGCGCTCCTGCCGTTTCAGCAAATGCAGTATCCTGTTTTTCAATGCGACGAACAGGTACGAACGGATATTCTCGGGAACGCTCAACCGGTCGCGCTTGATCCAGATCTCGGTAAAAACGTCGTGAATGCAATCGAGGACAAATTCCTCGGAAATAGACACCAGGCTCATCCCATAGCGGTACATGGCCTTCACGTGCAACCCGTAGATCGCCGCATAAGCTTCCTTACTGCCCGAAAGGAGCTCCTTCCAGCATGTTATCTCATTTGTGGACTCGCCAGCCATTACCTGCCTATTTTTCACAGGTAAAGTGAAAGATAAAAAACATTAAATACAAAAAAATCTCTCGATTTGGGGAAATGCCCCCGGTTTTTGCCCGCGGTACGATTTTTGTATTGAAATCGGTCGCACCAATTCGCACCTACAATTTTAACCTCTTTTACCTCAGACACTTATGAAAAATCTATCCATTTGGCTCGCTTGCATCAGTCTTTTGATGCCGGTGGCTGGCATGTGCCAGGTCGCGCAGGGACTTTTGGTTTCTGCCGCCGATGAACGGTCGTTCAAAGGAGACGCCGGGTACTTCTTCTCGTTGAAGGAAGTACCTCTGTCTCAGAAACATTACATTTTCCTGGCAGATCCCTTGAAAAAGGCTGTTTTTGTGGATGGCGATAAAAATGTTTTGCTAAGTCACACTATGACCGTCAGGAGCGCCAAAGGCTTTGACATGTACTTTTCATCGGCGGGTTACAACGTTACACTGGCTGTAAAAGAGTCCAAGGAGATAGACGAGGGTACTACCGGATACCGGGGGACGCTGCTCATCCGGCATGGATCCCAAAAGCACAAATACTCCGTGCACGGCTTCCAAAACCGCTGAAAAACAGTGAATTAATTCCCCAATTCCACCCTCCCGGCCGCAGGTGCACTGAAAGTCACCACCTTACCGTCGTCTTTCACCTTTCGCACGCCTTTCGTCATGGTTATTTTCAAACCGGCGGAAGGCAATTTTATGGAAAACTCTCCTGCTTTTTCGGCGACCAAACTAACCCGGACGATCTTCCCCTCCTGCTTTTTCGCACTCACCAGCACCGCTCCTTCGGCGCGGAGGTTACTGAATGCAGCATCCTTCCAATCCACAGGCAGCGCCGGCATGATTTCGATTGCCCCGGCATAGCTTTGCAGCATCATTTCCTGCAAGCCCGAAGCAAATGCGAAGTTCCCTTCGAGGGTGAATGGGCGGTAAGTGAATTTGGAAAGGCCCGATTTTGTCTGATCTCCGTTGGCGTGAAAGCTGTTGGGCAGGCAAAATGCCTTTGCAAAAGTCGCCAAAGCATCCCTGGCCCCGGCACCATCCTTGGCACGTGCTTTCAGGTTGGCCAGCCAGGAGTAGGAATACCCGCACCACCAATCCGGCCCCACTTTATCGAGCAATGCGATCGTGTTGGTAATGGATTTTTGCGCCTGTTCGCCGTCCTCCCATTTGATCAGCCCGAGCGGATGGATGGCCATTGCGTGCGAGAAATGGCGGTGCGACTCATTATAAGGCAAGGTACGGGCAAACATGAGCTCGTTCTTTTCGGTCTGCGCAAAATCCGGGAACTCCGCGAGCAGTTTGCGCCATTTTTCGGCCTGCTGCTTGTCGGCCAGCGCATCCGCCAGCTCGATACCGGCTTTGAAAGTGAATCTGATGATCGCCAGATCGTAGTTGGTCGTTTCCGGAAACCAGGCTTCGAGGCGGTTGTCGCGGATCTCCGGGCTCGAACTGATCGGCAAATGCCGCTCTCCCCGCTCGTTTTTCACAGTAATGTTTTCAAACAATGCACACGCCTGTTTGAACCACGGATACGCACGCGCTTTCAGGAAAGCCTTGTCCATGCCGTACCGCCATTGCAGGTAATAATGATGCGCCAGCCAGCCCGAAACCGTCGGAGAAAGCGAATACTGGATCCAGCCGCCCATTTCGGTACCGTCGAGGGTGGTTACGCCGGGAACGGCCAGCCCGTCGACGCCGAAGTACATCTTCGTATAACGCAGGTAGTTCTCTTTGTTCTCGTCGAGATGATCGAGGTAACCCAATGCTTCTTCCAAATGGTTACCACTGTACGCGGGCCAGTAGCTGAGCTGCGTGTTCAGGTCGTGGTGGTAATCCCCTTTCCACGGCGGAATGCGGCCATTGTCGGCCGTCCATACGGCCTGCAAGGAAATCGGCGGTGCGCCGCGACGGGCAGCCGATCCGAACTTGTATTGTTCGAGGTACCATTGCTTTTCGATGAGCGGGTCGGGAACCGAAACGGACGACATCCCCCAAAACCGGTTCCACCAGGCCTGATGCGACACTGCGGCCGTCGCATAGGTTTGTTTCAATGCATTCTGTGTGAGCACAGTAGCCGCGGGTTTGGCTGCCGCCTTCGGATAACGCGAAGACACGCTCCAAACGCCTTCCACCACCCCGTTTTGAATGGGCTTCCAACGTACCGCCACCTCGTAGCTGAAACCTCCCCAGCCTTCCTGCCGGTAGGTAATGCTGCCCGCCCCGGGCGTGATAGTGCCCTGCTTGTAACCCAGGCGCGCGAGGTCGTCGCCTACGAGCGAGTTCACCGGGCCTCCTTCCGTCACCGCGCCGCTGTACCGGGGCGCTACAATTTTCGGCGACATTTCGCTTTTCACATTTTCAAACCGGAACCAGCCCACCGGCTCGGTGGCATGCACGAATGTTTTCAGCAAAACGCCGTTCTCCCATTCCACCTCCCCGGTGGCCGACGCTAGTAACACATCGGCCCGTTTTACTTTCCAATCGGCCGGCAGATCGAACTCCAGTGCACCGGCGGGAATCTTCGACGGCGCAGGTTCACGGTCATAGGGCGCATCGAAATACTGCTGCACCGGCTTGTAATCTTTCTTTCGCACCTGCTCCTGCACCCATTTGTAGCTGAACTCCTCCCGGTGCAAACCTGCCATCGGGCGCATATCCCAAATATCGGCGCGGTCGAGCGAGAAGCGCAGCTTGCCCTCCCGTTCCCAGATCAGCGCACCGACGGTACCATTGCCCAGCGGTAGCGCCTCGTCCCACACTTTGGCTAGTTTTTCGAAATGAAGGTTATGTTTCGTCGCGGGCTGCGCGTGTACCGTTGTCGAAAACGGCCACACGCATACCAGCAGGATTTGAAAGAAAATACGACCCTTAATATCCCTCATTTTGTACCAATGCTTTGTTAATATCTATTTCACTTTGTGAGAACGGCCAAATATAGAACTTATCGTCCCATTTCAACCGGATGTTGCTGTGGATCAGCTT
>CAMLNK010000071.1 GCA_946481035.1 uncultured Dyadobacter sp.
GCCGGATTAACGATCACAAACATACGTGAACTATAAATCAGGCATTTAAAGAACCCCATAACCTGCCACCAGCCGTTTGCCACCTCATTTCTCAAATCGGCCAGCCTCCATAGATTATACCAAGATACTGTTTTCATTCATCAAACACCAGAAATAATATGCTCAAAAACCACCTGACTACCGACTAAAATTTGGCTCATTCCCCTATCGTTTTTATAGAATTCGTGGATTGATCGATTCGAAAGCGTACCACTAAAAATATTCTATATAAATTCCATAGACTATATATTATATTCTCTTTTTTCTTAGCTTTGGACTTCTCATTTTATCATTTCACTATGCAAGCGGGCAATCTGATCGATATTTACAAGAACGAAATCATCGCGACGGAGGCATTCAAGGATTTCAGGTTACGACGTGGGATCGTGTGCAAGAAATGCGGCGGTACCCATCATTATTGGCTCGCGCCGAAGCAGCAGTTCCAATGCAAGCAATGCCGGTTCCGCACCACTTTGCAGAGCGGCACAGTGCTCGAAGGCAGCAAACTCCCGATCTCCTACTTTTTTATAGCGGTATACATGATCCTAAAAAAGGGTAATACTTTCACAATTCAGGATTTCCAGGAAGAAACCGGCCACAAATACTACGAGCCGCTTTACGACTTCGTCCGGAAAGTACGGACCTATCTAAACGCTAACGATCCGAATACCGTCCTGATCGATCTGGTGGAACTATTCAATTATCATCTGGTCAGCCGGAAGTTTCAGGAGCGGGCGGTGCAGGAGTGAATAGTAACTAAAAAATCATTTTTTGGCCTTTTTCAGCATACTGGACACTTCCGTCCTTGAATTTTGCGTACGCGCGGCAGGCAATGCATGTTGTACCGACAGGATAGCCGATTTTTACTTCCTGACTGACTCCACCAACTTTCGCTGGTTCGGTAAATACGACCTTTCTATCGGTAACAAGCGGGTCTTTGGTGATTTCGACACTATCAATGGCGTAGACTATGCCATACTCGTCAATGGGTTTGCTTCCCAGGTCATCGATAACAATATGAAAACTCTCAATAACCCCTCCAAGTCTGAGAAAAACGACTGGCCCGGTTTCAAAAACGAGCGGCTTGGGATCGGCCTTGGATACATCGCACGATGAAATAGTTACAATAAAAAGAAAGGCACCAAGCGCAGCGCAAAGTCCCTTTTTGAAAGATTTGTTTGAGATAACCATCATTGCTTTTCAATTTGTTTTCAGCAATGATAACCAACCACAACCCTCTTACTAACTTTTAATGTGCAACGGCCTCTTCTTGATGAGTAAAAGGTCCGCCCAGGATCAGTAAGTCATATTAACCCGGTTGGCCGCATAGCGCACCTCGCCGCCAACCACTTTTGCATACGCGCGGTAGGATAATGCATGCATGCCGGAGGGAAGAGCGATGTTGAAAGTTTCTGTATTGGCCCCTATCCTCGGGGCGTTTTTGAACTTTGCCGTGGGGTAAGGTCCGCCAATGACAAGGTTCACCGCAGTAGTATCGGGCAAAAATGTGTATACAATGCCGTATTCCTCGATCGGTACATTGCCAAGGCTTACGAAATTGAGGTAAAAATTTTCTACTACCCCGCGTGATGAGTTAAAAGTGGCCGTGCCGGTCTGTATCTCAGGAAGTAACCTATCCGGAGCCGGTGAGGGATTGTACTTCGGAGCGCAGGCCGCAACGAATAGGGATAGCAAGCCGGTCAGGAATAAAAGGTTTTTAAAGTTGGTAAGTCTGTGGATAAAAGCCATCATGTTTTTTCAGCAAGTTTATTTAATCTTAACTCTTAAGACGGCTTTATTTGTACACCTCCTTCAAATCCTTTTCAAATAAAGTATAAGGATCATGGTAGAACTTCACGAAATCAGCCTCGCTGATCTGGCCGGGGAAGGGAGCGTAGAAATGGGTGGGACTTTTGGTGTCGTTGCGCCACACGAGCACGTACGCCAGCCGCAACTTTCGCGCCTTCAGGGTTTTGAGTAATGTTTCGGTCCACCAGGTTGGGTTAGGAATGCTTTCCAGGCCTGTTTCGGTAAATGCGGCCAATTTTCCTGCCTTTTGCGCGTATTCTGAGACAATTTCAAGCTTTCTGACACCGGCTTCCAGGTTATATTTGCCGTCGCGGCCGAAGTCGCCGTAGTTGTCCATCCCAACCATATCTACCCATTCGTTGCCGGGGTAGCGTTCGAGGAATTCGTATTCGGAGGTGAATTTATTGTCGGGCGAGAATGCGTAAATGAAGTTGTGCACGCCCAGCTGATCGCGCAGGTAGGAAACGGTGAAGCGCCATACAGCAATGAAATCCTCCTTCGAGGTGTGCCCCTTACCCCACCAGAACCAGTCGCCGTCAAACTCATGAAACGGCCTGAAAATCATCGGCGCAAGGGTACCGTCCTTGCCTTTCACCGAATGCGCGAAATCCGCGATGGTTTTGAGGATCAGTTTATATTGCTCGTGGTGCGAGCCGCCGGGCTTAATGAGCGCCATCGCCGGTTTGGAAACATCATCTTTCCAGTAAAAACCGCCTTCGGACGCCGGATTAGAGAAATGCCAGGCCACGGTGGTAATGCCGCCGCGGTTGTAGGTCGCTACCACATTCTTCCTCAATGCCTCGGCCGTTTTGGCGATTTCGTCCGCTGGCTTGCCGGAAAGTCCCATGAAATCGACACCAATCACCGCCGGATGCGAGCCTGTCACCGATTTCACATCCGACCGCTCCGCATCGCCCGACCAGCCGTGGCCGTATTCTGTCGCGTGCTGGTGGCCGAAAAGAATGTTTTGTTCAGAAAGCTTTTTGAGGTTGCGGTAAAGCGCGGCGGTCTCGGGCGTTGCTTTGGTATCGATTTGCGCCGTTGCGGCTGCGGTGCAGAGCAATGCGCTTAACAGGCTCATTACAAGTCTTTTCATGCGTGTATGGTTCGGGATTTGAAATGATGCAAAGATGGGAATAAATCGCATTACGCACGATCGCCGCTTATTTTCCGATTATTTCGAAGAAAATTCGAAAATACCCACCCAGCGACGAACTTTTATAATCAATAGGTTGTAATAGATGAACTATATTCAAAATATAAGTCAAATTTTTGAATATAATTCTATTCGAACCCAATATCACAGAATCATGAACGGGACAGATATTGTTCTTGATAAAACCGACCTCAGCATTCTCCGACTCATGCAGGAGAACGCGCGCATGACCAACGCCGACCTCGCGCGCGAGCTGGAAATGGCGCCCTCGGCGGTGCTCGAAAGGGTCAAGAAGCTGGAACAGAAGCAGGTGATCGTTAAATACACGACGCGCATCAACCCGGTGGCTTTGGGGCAAACACTGCTCGCATTCATTGCGATGAAATCGTCGGAGGGCATGGGCAGCAACAATACCGCCAAGGAACTCGCCAAGATACCGGAAGTGCAAGAGGTTCACCACATTGCCGGCGAGGATTGCTATATGGTGAAGGTCCGCACGGCCGACTCGGCGTCACTCATGGACCTGATGCGCAACAAATTCAGCAAAATACAGAATATCACATCCACACGTACCACGATCGTCCTCGAAACGGTCAAGGAAGAGCAGCAATTAGTTATACCAGAAAAATGAAATCGCCATGCAAACGTCAACAAAAGCTCCTTCAACTTTAATGGTGGTACTGGCATTCGCCACCGTGTACATCGTTTGGGGATCCACCTATTTCTTCATTCAGCGGGCGCTGGAAGGCTTTCCGCCATTCTTTCTCGGCGCATTCCGCTTCATTATCGCCGGCTTGCTGATGCTCGGTTGGAGCCTTACACAGGGAGAAAAGGTGTTTTCCTGGAAAGTAATGAAACCCGCCATTGTGACGGGCCTATTGTTGCTGTTTGTCGGTAACGGGGTGATTATCTGGGTAGAACAATTCCTGCCAAGCGCGATGGTGGCGATTATGGTGTCGTCGGCCCCGCTGTGGTTTGTACTTTTGGACAAACCGAAATGGTCGGAAAACCTGAGCAACAAATCGACGATCGCGGGCCTGGTAATCGGTTTTGCCGGGGTGATATTGTTGTTTTATGAAAAAATTATGGCTACCATGTCGTCGCTGAACAGCAGCCGTGACTTATTCGCGATGGTACTCGTGGTGTTCAGCTCGATGGCCTGGGCGGGCGGTTCTTTGTATTCCAAATACAACTCGGTTTCCAATTCTGCCACGGTCAACTCCACCTGGCAAATGCTGGCTGCGGGCATCGCATTTATTCCCGGCACCTTCCTGTCGGGCGAATGGACTTCTATTGATATTTCGGCAATTCCTGTAAATGCATGGCTGGCTACTACCTATTTGATCCTCGTCGGTTCCATCGCCGGTTTCAGCGCTTATGTGTGGCTTTTGAAAGTGCAGCCCGCTACAAAAGTGAGTACCTACGCCTATGTTAACCCCGTAGTTGCAGTTCTGTTAGGCATTTTCTTCGCCCACGAATCCATTACGCTATTACAGATTTCCGGCCTCATCGTGATTTTAGGTAGTGTTCTTTTAATTAATTTGCACAAATACAGAAAACCAAAACAGGTAGCGGCAACGTGCTAATATGAAATGGATCACGCGGGAGCGCCCCAAAATTGACCGGTTGGCATGTCCTTGGTTGATACGACGATTTATCGATGCAAACGCGGAGATCATCTATGTGCCCGAAAACGACGTGCTAACCGAAGCGAAAAGGCTCGGCGCCACGCCATTTGACGTTCCCGGCGTGGAGTTCACCCATTATGACGACCAGTGCACGTTCGATTATTTTATCAAAAAATACGAATTGAAAGATCCGGCACTGAACTTCATCGCGCCCATCGTGCGTGGGGCCGATACCGACGATCACACATTGGCAGTGCAATCCTCGGGACTGTGGGCGATTTCCGCGGGGCTGGCTTACAATACGAAAGACGACTATGAGCTCCTGGAAAAAGGAATGCTCATTTACGACGCATTGTACAGCTGGGCGTTGCATTTGCGAAAAGAAAAGCACACGCAAAGCCCGACTGAGCATTTGCTTTTGCAGATTTACAAAACCTACATCAGCAACAAAGGCGAAAAGAAAACCAAGGTACCTGCATGGACGAAAGACCTTAAAAACCTCATTCAGGATCATATTGACACCAATCTGAACTTTAATCTGAAAATCGCGTCGGAAGAACTGGATGTAAACCCGGCCTACCTTTCGAGGGAATTTTCGCGGTACTTCGATAACCTTTCGTTTGGTGAATACATCCGGAAGCTGCGGATCGAGAAGGCCATTCAGCTGCTCGAATCCACGGACGATACGCTGGCGGAGATTGCCTACCTTACCGGGTTTTCGGACCAGAGCCATTTCAACCGCGTTTTCAAGGGGCATACCGGCCAGACGCCCTCGGAATACAGAAAATTTGTCCGAAAAAGTAAAGGAAATACAAAACGTTAAAACCGTTCTATCCTGCTTGCGCATTGGTTTTTAGAATTGCATGGCGGTTTGCCGCTTTCATCTAAAATCCCATGTTATGCTCCGTCTTTTTACCGGAAAACTCCTCATTACGCTCTTTATCCTCATTTCGCTTTTGAATGTCGCCGCACGCGCGCAGCAGCAGGCCCCGCCCGCGTCGGCACCCGCAAGCACGGCCACGCCAGCACCCGCGCCCGTGTACCCGCGTGTAGCCGGTTATGTGGGCATTCTGCACCCTATCCTGACTTTCAGCGAGGAGGGTACCACTACCAATTTCGATAGTTATTACGTGGTTGGGTTACCTACCGGCATCAATATCTGGAAAAGTCCCAAAATCGGCTTTTCCGCCGAGTTTGTGCCGCTGGTAAGAGCTGAGAAGGGTACGAGCAAGATGGCCAATTTTCTTTTCCACCCAGGTATTCTCGTGACATTAGCACCCGGGCTTACCTTCGCCGGTCGTGCCGCTTTTGAAACGGCCGGGAGGTACGGCTTCACGCCGGTTTTGAATAAAATCGTGAAGAAAAATAAGAACAGCGGTTATTTTGTAGCGGTACCGGTGCCTTTCCGTTTCGGGAACGGGCACCCGGCGTCCGTCACAATAGGATTTCAGTTTGGGATCACATTCTGATCACGATCAACAACAAAGTGAGCTATCCATAATCCGTTCAACTTCTGAAATGTCGCGGTTGCGACGGATCAGCGTCATGATTTTTTCAAAGTCGATCAGCTGTGAAGCTTCGAACGCGATCACGCCCACGAAACTTTTGCCTTTGCTGATAAAATTCAGATGCTTGATCTTCGCCCCGTTTACGGATTCCACACTGGAAGTGATTTTGTGCAGGTTCCCGGCATTCCGGTAAATGATCCGGAGAAAAAAGGTTTTGCTCATTGGTGTTGATGTTTATGTGGTTTGTTGAGAATATGTTTTTGACCGCCGACGGCTGACAGCCGATCGCTGGTTTGTTTGACGATTGTGTTACTAACCATCGACCATGGACCATGATTATTAATTGAATTTCATAAAAACCATGGTCCATTGTCAATCGTCTATGGTCGGCCCGCATCAACGGGCCTCTATTACCTTTACGCCCCGAGCTCCCATTTGGTGCCAACCGGGCACATTAAATTTTGTTAAAATTAGAACACACATTTTTGCCTAAGCCCAGCTCGCTATGCGCTTCCACGCCTTGCCCGCAGCCGCGGCAGGGTCCGACTCGTAGATCCTCGCAACGGCATCCACCACGTGATCCAGTTCTTCGAACGTGTTGAACTTGCTGAATGAGAACCGCACATTCTCCTTATCAACCTCGCACGCAAGCGCCTGTATCACATGCGACGCGCCCCCGCCCTGGCAGGCGCTCCCGCCCGAGACCGCGACACCGATCTGATCGAGTTTCGTCACAACACTTCCTGTGCTCAAACAGGGAAATGACACATTGAGCACATTAGCCACGCTGTTTTCTATCGATTTACTTTCGCCATTGTAGCAAATCCCCTCAATGCCGCTGATCGCCAGCTTCGATACCAGATATTGTTTCAGCTTAGAGACCTTGTTATGGTTCGCTTCCAGGTTTCGGTAAGACACTTCCAGTGCCTTCGCCAGTCCTACTATTCCAACAACATTTTCCGTACCGCCACGCTGTCCGCGCTCCTGACCGCCCCCGTAGATCAGCGGTTTCAAGTAGTGTTTTTGATTGATATAAACGAATCCTACGCCTTTCGGACCGTGAAACTTGTGTGCAGAGCCCACCAGAAAATCGATATCCGCCTCCTGCAAATCGAAACGTGCCTTACCCATCGTTTGCGTGGTGTCGGTAAAAAATACGGCATTATATCGCCGGGCCAGCACGCCGATTGCGTGAATGTCGGTCAGGTTGCCAATCTCATTGTTCCCGTGCATGAGCGCAATGAGCGTGCGCGGGTTCGCCCGCAGGAGATTTTCGAGATGGTACAAATCCACATTACCGCGCTCGTCGAGCTTTACGAAGCTGGTTTCGATATCGCCTTCCTTTTCGTGGCGCTTCAACGTCTGCAAAACCGCCTTATGTTCGATACGGCTGGTGATGGCGTGGTTAAGGTCATAAGCCTGGATTGCCCCCGACAATGCGAGGTTAATCCCCTCCGTCGCACCGGCCGTGAAGTAAATCTCCTCCGGCAATGCGCCCAGCAGGTGTGCTACCGTACGGCGCGCATTATCCACCGCTTCTTTCACCCTTTTGCCAGCCCCATGGGCCGATGAAGGATTGGCATAATGTATGGTCAAAAACGGCAGGATCGCCTCAATCACTTCCGGGTCCAGGGCGGTAGTAGCCGCATTATCCAGATAAATTTCCATGTGTCTCTGGTTTGTTGTTGATCAAAGTTTATGAGCGGCAGGGCACAGGTTTCCAAGACCAAAACAGCCTCATTTACTGCGCAATACCAGTTTACTTCCGTGGTTGGATTTTCAGATTTATCAATAGAATTAGGTTGGGGCACCTTGACGAGTCACAGGTTGCCAGAAGATCACAGAGCCTAACCTCTCCCTTCGTTCTCAATAAATCTACAAATTCGATAGACAAAGATTGATAAAAGATTTTAAAAATGCAAGGGGTGGTATCGCGGTTGGTAAAAAAATTTCCGAGTCCTGGTGTGAGAGCCGCTTGTACAGCCATCACGTGACTTTGCACATTTGATTGGATTTCCGGCAGCAGCAAAGCCTAGCTTACGCGCGATTTGTTTATCGCAAACTAAATATTCAGACTTTGGCAAGTGCTGCTACTTTGAAAATGCTGGCGCTCGAACGGTTGCAGGACGCAGAATGTCTGATTGCAAATGGCCGTGTCGGCGGAGCATTCTACATCGGAGGCTACGCGATTGAGCTGGCGCTCAAAGCGGTGGTTTGCAAAAAACTTGGCGTTGAAATGTTTAATAAAGAGGAAGTGCCGAGGCATATTGCCAAGCCATTTATGATTCATGACATCAACGACCTGGTGATATTATCCGGAATGTCCAACGATTTGGACAATGCTTGCATGGAAAGTCATGTTTTTCAAGTGAGTTGGTCGCGGGTATCTGCCTGGTCAGAACAACGGAGGTATGACTTGGCTTGCGAAATTGAGAACGTTGAAGTGTTTGTAAATTCTTTAAAAATAGTAATCGGATGGTTGCAAAAGCACTGGTAGAAACACTTAAAAATGTGTTTCGGGAAGCAAAAAATGACGGGTTCGTCATAGATGCCATCGGACTGGCACCTGCCTATCACGGGATGGTAAAAAATAAATACATCCTGGGCGTCAGTGCGCCAATACTTCCGGCAATGTACAAACAGGATAAGATGCAGATCATCTTCAACTTACTTTGGCTGCGCCTCACCCTCGAAGAACGCCGCATGATAGATCGCGTTCGTGTTTTTGACACCGTCGAAGATCTGGACGACCACAAATACAACGACTTCGAAGACTATCCCTACGAAGGATATGAGGGCATTCAACGAAAGTTGCCCGAGCTGTACCCAGTCGAGTAAAAACCTACTTCACCTCCGCGTTCAACTACCCGGTGTAATGCATGTTTATTTACCCTCCTGCGGCTGGGCTTCGGGATAACCTTTTTTCAACAACATAGCCAGTTCGATCACGGTAATCACGAAATTGTTATCCTTCGCCAGATTGGTAAACTCGCCCGGGTCTTTCTGGTGGTCGTACAGTTCCGTGCCGGCCTTGCCCCCATCCCATTCGGTATACCTGAAACGTTCCGTACGCACGCTGCGACCGAAAATCTGGCCTCTCCGAACCTGGGTATAGGCAGGTTTATTCCAAATGGCCGATGGGTTTTTCAGCAACGGCGTAAGACTTTTACCTTGCAGGTTCTGCTTCGGATCGAGCCCGCAGAGTTCTGCCAGCGTAGGATAAATATCCACCAGTTCCACGGTACGGCCCGAGGCCTTTCCTTTGGTACCGCCCGGAACCGAAATAATCAGCGGCACGCGCGCGGAGTTTTCAAAAAGACTTTGCTTCATCCACTGCCCGTGCTGGCCCACGTTGTAACCGTGGTCACTCCAAAGCACGATGATAGTCTTCTCAGCCAGTTTCAACTTATCAACCGCGTCGATCAGCTTACCTACTTGCGCGTCCATAAAGGTGATGGTGGCATAGTAGGCCCGTAATGCCTCCCGGCGCTTGGCCTCATCAAGGCCCCAGTGGGGCGGTTTGGTAAACAATGCCGCGTCGGGAACATCGTCGAGGTCATTCGGGATTTCTTTCGGCAGCGGCACCTCGTCTACCGGATACATATCAAAGTATTTTTGAGGGGCTACATAAGGGGTATGAGGCCTGAAAAACCCTACCGCGAGGAAGAATGGCTGATTCTTCTTCTCCGTCATGATTTTAATGGCCTCGCTGGCGATCATGCCGTCGGTTTGCTCCTCGTCCGTTCCTTCGGTTGCACGCCATGCCAATGCACTGCCGAGACCACGGTCGGGGGTGAGATTTTTAATCAGCGGTTCCTCGGTCTTGTCGCGTCCCTTTGGGTTCACGCGCTGGTTCCACGAATCCGGG
>CAMLNK010000072.1 GCA_946481035.1 uncultured Dyadobacter sp.
CGCACAGCGGCGTCCGAGCAGCCCTATGAATCGGGGATTCTTGAAACGGGCTCCGCGCGGCTGCGTTTTTCCGCGCAGTTCTATCTGATCGCGATGATGTTTGTCATATTCGATATCGAGGTGGTATTTATCGTGCTGTGGGCTCTGGCGTTCCGTGAACTCGGGTGGCCAGGGTACCTCGGCATTTGTGTTTTTATAGGGTTACTGTTTGCCGTGCTGATCTACGAATGGAGTATCGGTGCGCTCAACTTCGGGCCCGACGGAAAGAAAATCCTCAAAGCTTACCGTAAACTGCCCAAGGGGCAAGCATACCATGAACTGGTGGCTAAGTAAACCATCCGATCCCACGGCAGCAATGCAGGGAACAGGATCATTCGAAGAAGCTGTCGGGCAGAGCGTGATGCTCACCACCGTGCAGGACCTGCTTGCGTGGGGCCGACGGAATTCTATGTGGCCGTTCCATTTCGGCCTCTCGTGCTGTTTTGTGGAAATGGCCACCAGCATCACCAGCAAATACGATGTAGCAAGGTTTGGCGCCGAGGTGATCCGCGGAACGCCCCGCGAAGCCGACGTAATGGTGATCGCCGGCACTGTTTTCGTGAAAATGGCGCCGATTATTAAAAGGCTGCACGAACAAATGATGGAGCCCAAATGGGTGATTTCCATGGGCTCGTGCTCCAATTCGGGTGGAATGTATGATATCTACAGTGTGGTGCAGGGTGTAGATAAATTTCTTCCCGTGGATGTGTATGTACCGGGCTGCCCGCCGCGGCCGGACGCGTTTATGCAAGGGCTCATGCTGCTGGCCGATTCGGTAGGAAAGGAGCATAGGCCGTTGAGCTGGGCTATTGGTCCCCAGGGCGTTATCAGGCCTGAAAAGCCTGTAATGCGGGTAGAAAAAAGAGAAGAGAGGAAGAAGATCGTTGATTTTCGTACGCCTGACACTGTTTGACATGGATGAAATCGATTCCGGTCTCGTAGAGGAGCTGAGGGCCGCATTGGGCGACACAGCTTTTAAAATACAGAATACCACAGACGGAGTAACCACACTGCTCGCCAAAAAAGAGCAGGTAGTGGCATTGCTGACGCACCTGAAAACGAAGGTAGCGCGCCCGTACAACATGCTTTTTGACCTAAGTGCCATCGATGAACGCAGCAGGGCAAAAGCCGCATTGAACGGAGCCATACCGCCGGATTTTACGGTTGTCTACCATCTGCTGTCATTTGCCCGCAACAGGTTCATTCGCATAAAAGTAACATTGCACGGAGAGTACCCGTCCATTCCGTCGATTTGTTCCTTGTGGGCAAATGCAAACTGGTATGAACGGGAGGTCTTCGATATGTTCGGAATACGGTTCGAAGGGCATCCGCACCTGAGACGTATATTGATGCCGTTAACTTGGAGCGGCCACCCGCTTAGAAAAGAGCATCCCGCGCGTGCGACCGAAATGGGACCCTTCCGGCTTTGGGAGGAAAAACAGGACCGTGAGCAGGAAGCATTGCAGTTCAACCCCGAAGAATGGGGCCTTAAAAGGCATAGCGACGACGCCGACTTTATGTTCCTTAACCTGGGGCCGCAGCACCCGGGTACGCATGGCGTGCTCCGGATCATTTTGCAGCTCGACGGTGAGGATATCGTGGATGCGGTGCCCGACATCGGTTTCCATCATCGCGGGGCCGAAAAAATGGGTGAAAGGCAGTCGTGGCACACCTACATACCCTATACCGACCGGGTGGATTACCTGGGTGGCGTGATGAACAACCTGGCCTATCTGCTGGCAGTCGAGAAGCTGGCAGGTATCCAGGTCCCTGCGCGCGTCGAAGTGATACGGGTAATGCTGTGCGAGCTGTTCCGCATTGCCAGCCATCTGGTATGGTACGGCACATTTGCGCAGGATCTGGGGCAGCTCTCGCCGGTATTCTACATGTTTACCGACCGGGAAAAGATCTTCGATATTATTGAGGCCATTTGCGGAGCGAGGATGCACCCCAACTGGTTCCGTATCGGTGGCGTAGCGCAGGATTTGCCCGCCGGCTGGGACAAGCTCGTACGCGATTTTGTAAATTATTTCCCCAAAAGACTCCGCGAATACGACCAGATGGTGATCCGCAACAGCATTTTTCAGGCGCGCACCAAAGGCATTGGTATATACACACTCGAAGAAGCGATTGAATGGGGCGTAACCGGGCCGGGATTGCGGGCGTGCGGTTTTGAATGGGATTTTAGAAAAAAACAACCCTATTCTGGCTACGAAAACTTTGATTTTGACATTCCTACTATGCAAAACGGCGATTGTTTCGACCGCGCGCTCGTGCGGGTGGAGGAAATGCGGCAGAGCCTGAGAATTGTCGGGCAATGCCTGGAAAACATGCCCGAGGGGCCTTATAAGTCGGATCACCCGCTTGCCACGCCGCCCATTAAGAAAAATACGATGCAGGACATCGAGACGCTCATTACGCACTTCCTCAACGTAAGCTGGGGCCCGGTGATTCCGGCCGGGGAGGCCATGAGCTGCATTGAGGCTACCAAAGGGGCTAATAGCTACTACCTGACCAGCGACGGCAACACGTCGGCATACCGCGTCAGGATCCGGACTCCGTCGTTCCCGCATATGCAGATGCTTCCGTATATCAGTAAGGGTTACACGGTGGCCGACCTGCTGTCGATTCTAGGCAGTATCGATTATGTTTTGGCTGATATAGACCGATAATCAACAAACTATTTTGTCATGATCGCCCAGCAAACACTTACACCCGAAGAAATGGCGGAGATTGACCACGAGATCGCGCTGGTGCCTGCACGCCGGGCGGCGGCTATCGAAGCGCTCAAAATCGTACAGCAGCACCGGGGATGGATTTCAGACGACAGCCTGCAAGCCATTGCCGGGTACCTTGAAATATCGGCCGAGGAGCTGGACAGCGTAGCGACATTCTATAACCTGGTTTTCAGAAGGCCCGTTGGTAGAAATATCATTCTGTTGTGTGACAGCATTAGTTGTTATGTGATGGGCTATGAAAAAATATATGAGCAGTTACGCGAACGCCTGGGCATTGCTTTCGGGCAAACCACGTCCGACGGTCGCTTCACGCTCCTGCCTAACGCCTGCCTGGGCACCTGCGATCATGCGCCTGCGCTGATGATCAATAACGAGCTGTTCCGCAATGTGACGGAAAACGACCTGGACGAAATACTGGACAGATATCATTGACGATATGGAAACGCCTCTTACCCAGCATATCAGCTTCGATCGCCCCTGCTACAATCTCCGTGATTATGAAAAAAACGGAGGCTATCAGGCGCTAAGAAAGGCGCTCACGTTGTCGCCCGAAAATATTACCAACATCGTGCAGGCGTCGGATTTGAAGGGCAGGGGAGGAGCGGGGTTCAACACGGGTATGAAATGGAGTTTTGTGCCGATGAATGGCCATTTCCCGGTCAAATACCTGATTGCGAATGCGGATGAAATGGAGCCGGGCACTTTCAAGGACCGTATGCTGATGGAGGGAAACCCGCATCAGCTGATCGAGGGCATGATTATCTCGGCATTCGCAATTCAGGCCAATATTTCGTACATCTTTCTGCGATGGGCCTATAAAAAGGCCGGCAGGCTGCTCAAACATGCGATGGACGAAGCTTATGCGGCCGGTTATCTGGGAAAAAACATCCTGGGAACGGGTTACAACCTGGAAATGTACCTGCATACCGGCGTCGGGCGCTATATCTGCGGCGAGGAAACCGCTTTGCTCAATGCATTGGAAGGCAAAAGGGCCACGCCCAGGGCCAAGCCGCCATTTCCGCAGGTAAGCGGCTTGTTTGGCAAACCCACGATTGTCAACAATGTCGAAACGCTGTGCAATATCCCGCATATTATCAACAATGGCCCCGAGTGGTTTAAAAGCCTGGGGAAAGGGACCGATGCGGGGACAAAAATTTACGGGGTCAGCGGACGGGTCAAAAGACCGGGCCTGTGGGAGCTGCCGATGGGCGTTTCCATGCGGGAGCTGATAGAGGATTGTGCGGGAGGAATGGCCAACGGATATGGTTTCAGAGGTGCACTGCCCGGCGGTGCTTCTACCGATTTTCTGGTGCAGGAGCATATGGACATCAACCTCGATTACAAATCCGTCGCCGCTGCCGGAAGCAGGCTGGGCACCGGTACGATGATCATTCTCGACGATCATACCTGCCCGGTGGGATTTGTTCATAATCTCGAACATTTCTTCGCACAGGAATCATGCGGATGGTGTACGCCCTGCCGGGAAGGGCTGCCGTGGACAGAGAAAATACTGCTTTCCATCGAGCGTGGTGAAGGCAAACCGGAAGATTTGAACCTGCTTGAAATGCATACGCGGTTTTTGGGGCCGGGTAATACGTTCTGCGCACTGGCTCCCGGTGCGATGGAGCCGCTGCAAAGCGCGCTGAAATATTTCAGAGAGGATTTTGAAAAACACATCGATCAAAAAAAATGCCCCTGGCGGTAAATTATCATGGTACGCATTTACATCGATCAGAAACCTTACGAGGTAAAGCCGGGCAAAAACCTGCTCGAAACCTGCCTCACGCTCGAGCTCGACCTGCCTTATTTCTGCTGGCATCCGGCAATGGGATCGGTAGGGGCGTGCCGTCAATGCGCTGTGAAGGTTTTTAAGGATGAAAACGATCACACCGGCCGTTTGGTGATGGCCTGTATGGAAGGCGTGCGGGATAACATGTATTTGTCAGTACATGATGCCGCCGCGCATGATTTCCGGTCGCAGAATATCGAATGGCTGATGAGCAACCACCCGCACGACTGCGCGGTGTGCGACGAGGGCGGTTCCTGCCATTTACAGGACATGACCGTGATGACAGGCCACGCCTACCGCCGTTTCCGCTTCCCTAAAAGAACTTATCAGAACCAGTACCTGGGCCCGTTCCTTCACCATGAAATGAATCGCTGCATTCAATGCTACCGCTGCGTGAGGTTCTATAAGGATTATGCGGGAGGGAAAGACCTGGACGTATTCGCGGCCCATAACCACGTCTATTTCGGAAGGGAAAAAGATGGTATTCTTGAAAACGAATTCAGCGGCAACCTGGCCGAGGTATGTCCGACCGGCGTTTTTACCGATAAAACCCTGAAAGAGCATTATACCCGAAAATGGGATATGACCATGGCTCCCTCGGTGTGCCAGCATTGCAGCCTGGGATGCAATATTATCGCCGGCGAAAGGTACGGGGCGCTCCGGCAAATCACCAACCGGTTTAACGGCGCCGTAAACGGCTACTTCATTTGCGACCGGGGTCGGTATGGCTACGAATTTGTCAACGACCCGGAAAGGGTGAGGCAGCCTGTCGTTCGGGCCGGGGATGAAAAACAGAACCTTTTCGATTGCCTGAGTACTATCCTTATGGATGGCAGGATGATCGGGATTGGCTCGCCAAGAGCCACATTGGAAGCCAATTTTGCTTTGCGGCGTCTGGTCGGCAAAGAGCAGTTTTACCAAAGTATTCTGGAAAACGAAGCGCTGCTGCTTAACAAAGTGCTTGAAATACAGCAGCACATACAGGCGCCGTCGTTAAAGGAAACCGAATATGCCGATGTGATTCTGGTACTGGGGGAAGACCCGACTAATTCGGCGCCCAGACTCGCGCTGGCATTACGGCAGGCGGTACGCACCAAGCCATTGGAAGACATCGCCGGATCGAATATCCCACTCTGGCATGACGCCGCCGTCCGGGAGCTGATCCAGGACGATAAAGGAGAGCTTTTTACTGCATTTCCGGTTAAGACCAAGCTTGACGAAGTGGCATCCGGCATGCTTCACGCGGCACCGGCAGACATTGCGCGTTTTGGTTTTGCCATTGCCCATTTTATCGATTCTAATGCGCCCATGCCCGAAGACATGGACGACCAAGCGCTGGAATTGGCCAGGCGCATTTCCGATTTGCTGCAAAAAGCCCGGAGGCCTTTGGTGGTGTCCGGAACGACGCTTTTTAATGAAGATATCATCCAGGCGGCATATCAAATCGGCCGGGCGCTGGAAAATGACCAGAAAAAAGCGGGGCTATCTCTTATAATCCCCGAATGCAATTCTGCGGGACTTGCCATGATGCAGGCGCCGTCGCTGACGATGGCGATGAAGGCAGCGGAAGCCGGCGGGTTTGCAACGGCGATCATCCTGGAAAGCGATTTGTACCGCCGGGCCGGGCACTCGGAAATCGATCATTTTTTGAGTGCATTTAAAAACATTATCGTGCTGGACCACCTTCAAAGTGAAACTACCCGGAAGGCGACGGTATTGATTCCCGCTGCCACTTTTGCGGAAGGAGAAGGGACGCTGGTCAACAATGAGCTGCGTGCACAACGGTTTTTTCAGGTATTTATGCCCAAAAACGAGCATATCAGAGAAAGCTGGCGCTGGCTCGACGAGTTTTACCAATTCCGGAACGGGGCCCAGCCAAACGAGTTGCAGGAGCTTGACAATCTGCTCGAAGAGCTGGTAACGGCAATGCCGCAATTTAAAGGGGTTGAATCTGCCGCTCCGCTGTCTGATTTCCGCATTAACGGACAGCGCATACCCCGCGAACCGCACCGGTTCAGTGGCCGTACCGCTATGCTGGCCAATGTGGCCGTCAGCGAGCCCAAGCCTCCGGAAGATACCGATTCGCCGCTTTCGTTCACCATGGAAGGTTACCGCGGAATGCCGCCTGCTCCTCTGACGCCGTTCTACTGGTCGCCGGGATGGAACTCGGGCCAGTCGGTTCATAAATATCAGAGCGAGATCGGAGGATCGTTGCGCGGAGGCGATCCCGGCGTAAGGCTGTCAGCAGCGGGCTTGCATTTTGAAAATGGCATTCAGCATCCGGTTCCGCCCGCATTTAAACGGCAGCCGGATGAGATGACCCTGTTGCCATTGCCGCACATTTTCGGTTCGGATGAGCTCAGTGTGCGCTCTGAGTCGGTGCAAGGCCGTTCGCCTCGTCCCTATATTGCCCTGAACGGCAATGACGCCCGGCGCATACAGGCGTCGGAAGGCGATATTTTACAGGTGAGGATAGCAGGTCAGATCTTTGACCTTACCGTTGTCAGGAAAGACGAAATTCCCGAAGGCCTGGCCGGAATACCGTATAATTTGCCCTCGTTGTCGGGCATCGCATGGCCTGCGAAAGGTGTTTTAACCAAAGCAATGTTATGAATGAGATTCTCAAATATACCTTGATGATCGTCATCATTCTGTTTACGCTCACCACGATCGCAGCCTGGCTGATCTGGCTGGAACGCCGAATGCTGGCCTTATGGCAGGACCGCTACGGCCCCAACCGGGCCGGGCCTTTCGGACTGTTCATCGTGGTGGCCGACACAATCAAACTGTTTTTTAAAGAAGACTGGATACCGCCGTTTGCCGAGAAAACGGTCTTTGTTTTTGCGCCGGCAATCGTGGCGGCCGCCGTGTTGCTCAGTTTTGTAGTCGTGCCTTTTGCGCCGGACATACTGGTGGCCGACCTGGATATTGGATTGTTGTTCTTTCTGGCTATGTCCTCGCTCGGCGTGTATAGCATCGTATTGGGCGGCTGGGCTTCCAATAACAAATATTCGCTGCTGGGCGCATTGCGCGGCGCTTCGCAGATGATCAGCTATGAAGTTTTTATGGGCCTTTCTCTGATGGGTGTGGTGATGCTTTCGGGTTCATTCCGGCTGACTGACATTGTAATGGCGCAAAAGGACTTCTGGTTTGTGGTGACCCAGCCCGTGGCCTTTGTACTATTCCTGACAGCCGGAATAGCCGAAACGCACAGGTTGCCTTTCGATATTCCCGAAGCGGAAAGTGAGCTTGTGGCAGGCTTTCACTCCGAGTATTCGGGCATGAAGTTCGGCATGTTTTTCATTGGGGAATACCTGGGGATCATCCTGATCTCGGCTATGGTAGTAACTGTTTTCTTTGGAGGATGGCTGGGGCCGTTTTTGCCTCCCGTGGTTTGGTTTACCCTGAAAACCTTTGTTTTTATCGTGTTTTTTATTCTGCTGCGCGCTTCGCTTCCACGTCCACGGTACGATCAGCTGATGGAGTATGGCTGGAAAATCATCCTGCCCATTGCTTTGCTTAACCTGCTGATTACCGGTGCATTTACATTGCTGAAAAACTAACCATTAACCCAATGCGTCATGTTCAGCTTACTCAGATCGATCGGCCTCACATTTCTGCACATGTTCAGGAAGCGCGAGACTATCCAGTACCCGGAAGAAAAAGTAGTGCTGCACCCGCGCTGGCGGGGGCGCATTGTGCTTACGCGTGACCCCGACGGGGGCGAGCGCTGCGTAGGTTGTTACCTGTGCGCGGCCGCTTGTCCGGTAGACTGCATTTCCCTGCAAGCCACCGAGGACGAAAATGGAAGAAGGTATCCTGCCTTTTTCAGAATCAATTTTTCGCGATGTATTTTCTGCGGGTATTGCGAGGAGGCATGTCCGACCTACGCGATTCAGCTCACCCCCGATTTTGAAATGGGTGAATATAACCGGCAGAACCTGGTATATGAAAAGGAGGACCTTCTCATCGACAGTCAGGGAAAATACCCGGGTTATAACTATTACAAAGTGGCTGGCCTGGCAGCAGGTGTGAAGGGAAAAGGAGAAGGGGTAAACGAGGAGCCGCCGGTGGATATACGCAGTTTAATACCGTAAACCATGGAAATCGCCTTTTATATTGCCGGTACGGTCGCTTTGATTGCCACGCTCATGGTGATCACGCGTCACAATCCCGTCCACGCGCTGCTGTACCTGAATGTATCGCTGCTGGCGCATGCCATGCTTTTTTACCTGCTCGGCGCGTCGTTTGCGGCGCTACTGGAAATTATCATTTACGCAGGAGCGATTATGGTACTTTTCATTTTTGTGGTAATGCTTTTGAATCTTGGGAAAGAAACCGCCGAACAGGAGCGAAAATGGCTGAAAGTGAAAGTGTGGGCCGGACCTACGTTGCTTTCCGCGGTGTTGTTTGCCGAGTTTCTGGTGTTGGTCCTTTCATCGGAACAAGGTACATACAGCCCGGCAGTGGTAAGCCCGCGTGAAGTGGCTGTCTCATTGTTCCGCGAGTATTTGATCGGTGTTGAGCTGGCGGCAATGCTGCTCATGGCTGCGGTGGTAGGCGCTGCGCACATCGGCCGTCACAAAAAGCTGGTGCTGCACCGGTTTTTGAAGGAAGAAAAAGAGAGCGAAGAAGAGAAACACGAAGAGGTAATGCTATGAAATCATCTGTCTCCGTCGAAGTCGTGGTACTACTGGCAGGTCTTCTGTTTGCATTGGGGATCGTCGGGGTAATCATCCGCAAGAACATCATTTTCATGCTTTTGTCGGTCGAAATCATGCTCAATGCATCCGGTCTCGCATTTGTAGCCGCGGGCTCGCGTTGGGGGCAGCCCGACGGGCAAGTGATGTTCGTTTTCATTCTGGCGATGGCTGCCGCGGAGGTTTCCATCGGTCTGGCGCTGATCCTGCAAATCTATCACCAGCACAAATCGCTGGATATAGATAATTTGAAAGAGATGAATGGGTGATTAACCCGCTAACTGAAAGCACATGGACAAGTATCTATGGCTCATACCCGCCTTGCCGCTCGGCGGATTCCTGATCCTCGCATTTGCAGGAAAAGTCATTTCCAGGACATGGGTGGCCGCCATAGGGGCGGGCAGCATTTGTCTTTCCGCGCTGGCCACCTTCGCCGTAGGGGGCGCATTTTTGTCGGGTATGCCCGAAAACGCTGTATACACACAGACTTTGTGGACGTGGTTCGAGGTAGCAGATTTTAATGCAAAGATTACCCTCTCTCTCGATGTCCTTTCATTGGTTTTTGTATTTGTAATCACATTCATCGGCGCTCTGATCCATATCTATTCCACCGCTTTTATGGAGGTCGACAGGGACTATGCACGTTTTTTCGCCAGCATGAACCTGTTTGTGTTCTCCATGCTGGTGCTGGTGCTGGCCGACAATCTTTTGCTGATGTACCTCGGTTGGGAAGGTGT